>JAENWO010000539.1 GCA_016649925.1 Actinomycetales bacterium | reverse complement strand
CTGCTACCTGGACGCACTCGACCACCTCGCTTCCCCGGCCTCCGGGTCGGGGAAGTCGCGGCGCAGTGTCGGCCGGGCCCGCGACGAGCGGACCGAGTCGCTGGCCCGATGGCACCGGCTGCTGCTCGATCGCCTGGTCGACACCGAGGGTGAGGCCCTGCTCGATCGGCTCGCCACCCACCCCGCGCTCGGCGGGCCGGAACTGACCTTCTTCCAGGCGCACCTGGCCCACCGCCGCGGCAAGGCAAACCGCGCCCGGCGGTTGCTGCGCGATGCGTTGCGCACACTCCCCGGGCACCCGGAGTTCCTCGCCCTCGCCGACGAGATCGGCGAATCCACGCCGCCGAGCAGCGGCAACGGATGAGCCGAACGCGATGCACGGGCCGGCGGGAGTAGTCCCGGCGACGGTCGGTGCGCGGCGCGCTGTTCGCGCTCGTCTGCCGGCGTCCACAACGCGGGCGGGCGTCGAGCGGCACACTGGAACCCCGTGTTGCCCGATCTCAACGTCCAGCGTGTCCGGCGATGGTGTGACGCCCGCGTGGAGGAGCCGGACAGACCGGCACTCACCTCACGCCCACGCTCCGGATCCCGCACCACAGCCTCGATCGAACTCACCGAGAACGGGAACCGGCGGATCCGGGCTGAGGCGCGGCAGAGGCAGGCCACCGGTGCGCACGCGTGAGGCCTCCTCGTCGAGGCGGTACCGCTCGACCTGGAGATCGAGGATCTCCTCGGCGGTGCGGTGCGGGGGTCGCGGCAGCCTGCCCGGCCTCCGCTCGGCGGACGAGGCGTGACCCGCGGGGGTCCCCTGTGATGTGCTGTCGCCCATGAGTCCAAAGAGCCGCGGCCGGCCCAAGGGGCGCGGCCGCACCCCCGTGCACCACCGCCCGCCGGTCCGCGAGCTGACCGACCTGGACCACCTCCTGCATGAGGCCCCGGGCCTGCGCGACTGCGACCTCCTGAGCGCGGAAGCCGTCGCCAGCGCCTGGCTCGGTTCTGCGTGGCAGACGCGCACCCTCGGGCAGCAGGCCGCCGAGGGTGACCTCGTGCGGGCGGTCGTCGCCGCCACCCGCGGATCGCGAGCGGACGCGGCGTACCTGGCTCTGCACGCCCTGGCGACGATCCCGCACGAGGACTGGCAGGATGACGTCGCCGCCGCGCTGGACGCTGCACCGTCGGACGCGGCCCCCGCCTGGGCCGTCGACCCGCACACCCGCGTCCCGGAGGCGCCTTACCGCGCGCAACGCTGGTCCGACCCGTGGGGCTCGAACCTGATCCACCTGCTGCGCTTCACCGAACCGATCGAGCACTCACTGATCGTGAACGAGACCACGGTCGGCGGGCGGTACGTGCACGTCATCGAGGTGGGGGTCCAGGGTGCCGAGCCCGACCCGGTCATCGACGACCTCACCGCGGCCGAGGTGGACCCGGACGACGCGCTCGCCGACATCGCCGACGCGCTGTGGCAGACCGACATGTACTGGCCGCCTCAGGACGATCCCGACTACACCCTCACCCGCGCGCTGGCGCACTGGCGTACCCGGGGGCACCGTCGCGAAGTCGAGTGGGAGCCGCTGCCCGACGACGAACGTCGTCGGCTCATCGACGACTTCGCCGCCGAGCAGGCGGTCGAGGACGACGCGAGCATCGTCGAGGTCCTGGCCGACACCTTCATCGACTTCGGCGACGGGTACCTGCACGGTGGCGTCCTGGCATGGAACCCTGGCGAGGTGGCGCGCTTCATGCTCGACTGGGTGCACCGCAAGGTCCTCCTGGAGCCCGAGTGCATCGACGCCCTTCCAGCCGTGCTCGCCGCTTGGGTGCGGTTCGCGCTGCGCCGCCGCGGGCTGGCGGCCGAGCACATCGCACCGGTGGTCGACGCGGTGGCGGAGGTCCAGGACGAGTTCCACGACCTGAGCACCGAAGGGGGAAT
>JAENWO010000103.1 GCA_016649925.1 Actinomycetales bacterium | reverse complement strand
TTCTGCGGCCGTGACGGCTTGTCCGTGGTTGAGCTTGACGGGCTGCGTGTCACCAGTCCCGCCCAGACGTGGATCCACCTCGCTGCCGACCTCGATGAGGACGGCCTTGTCGTGCTCGGGGACTCGCTGCTTCGGCGCAAGGCCGCAATGACGACGCCGACGGCGTTACGGAGCCTCCTCGGTCGATTCCCCGGGGCCCGAGGGGTCCGCCGGGCGCGCGCCGCCCTGGAGCTGATCCGACCGGGGACGGACTCCAGCATGGAGACCCGCGCGCGGCTCCTGCTCGTCCGCGCGGGCCTGCCGTGCCCTGCGGTGAACAGTCCTGCGAAGGGAGTGGACGGCGAGTTCCTCGCCCTGCCGGACATGTCGTACCCGGAGCTGAAGATCGCGATCGAGTACGACGGCGACATCCACCGCACGGACCCCGACACCTGGCGACGCGACGTCGAGCGGCGTCAACGCCTTCAGGAGAACCGCTGGCTCATCATCACCGTCACCGCCGACGACGTGATCCGCGAGCAGGAGCGCTTCGTCCGCCGTGTCGCATCCGCCCGGGCCGCCCGCTCGAGGCTCGTGGAGCGTGTGGGCCACCTCTGAATCGAGTGCTGGCGATACATGCTATATCTCGATATTTGAGCGTAAACGCCAGCACTCGCGTGCTGGGGTTTCGCTCGCGTGCTGGGGTTTCGCTCGCGCCTGGCTAGCGGTCGAGGAGGCCGCGGATGCGGTCGAGGCGCTCGGACAGGGTGCGCTCGTATCCGCGGTCGGTGGGCACGTAGTACCGGGAGCCGGCCAACTCGTCCGGAAGGTATTGCTGCCGGGCGACGCCGTGCGGCTCGTCGTGCGAGTACACGTACCCCTTGCCATGTCCGAGTCGCTCCGAGCCCGCGTAGTGGGCGTCGCGAAGGTGCGCGGGCACGGTCCCGATCCGCCCCGCCTGCACGTCCGCCATCGCCTTGTCGATGCCCATGTATGACGCGTTCGACTTCGGTGCCATCGCCACGTGCACCACCGCCTCCGCGAGGATGATCCGCGCCTCCGGCATCCCGATCAGCGCCACCGCCTGGGCCGCCGCGACCGCCGTCGTCAACGCCGTGGGATCCGCCATCCCGACGTCCTCGGACGCCGCGATGACGACCCGGCGCGCGATGAACCGCGGGTCCTCCCCGGCCACCACCATCCGGGCGAGGTAGTGCAGCGCGGCGTCGACGTCACTGCCGCGCATCGACTTGATGAACGCGCTGATCACGTCGTAGTGCTGGTCCCCGTCCCGGTCGTAGCGCACCGCAGCCACGTCGATCGCCCGCTCGACGGCGTCCAGGGAGATGGTCGTGGCGCCCGCGCTGAGCGCCGTCCCTGCCCCGGCCTCGAGGATCGTCAACGCCTTGCGGGCGTCCCCGCCGGAGAGCCGCAGCAGGTACTCCCGGGCGTCGTCCTCCAGCGTCACACGCCCGCCCAGCCCCCGCGCGTCCGTCAGTGCCCGGGTGATCAGGGCGTCCAGGTCCGGAGTCTCCAGCGAACGCAGCGTGAGCAGGATCGAGCGCGAGAGCAGCGGCGAGATCACCGAGAAGCTCGGGTTCTCGGTGGTGGCCGCCATCAGCGTGACCCAGCGGTTCTCCACCGCCGGCAGCAGCGCGTCCTGCTGCGTCTTGGAGAACCGGTGCACCTCGTCGATGAACAGGACCGTCTCACCGCCGGCCGTGGAGAGCCGCCGTCGGGCATCCTCGATGACGACGCGCACGTCCTTCACCCCGGCCGTCACGGCGGACATCTCCACGAACCGCCGTCCGGAGGCGTGGGCCACGAGGTAGGCCAGCGTCGTCTTCCCCGTCCCGGGCGGACCCCACAGGATGACGGACGACGGCGGCAGTGCGCCCACCTCGGCCGGGTCGATGAGGCGTCGCAGCGGTGAGCCGGGCTCGAGCAGGTGGCCCTGGCCGAGCACCTCCCCGGCGGTGGCCGGTCGCATCCGCACGGCCAGGGGCGAGCCGTCACTGGCGCGGGGCACACCCGCGTCGTCGGTGTTGGCGGCATCGAAGAGGTCCACCCGGTCAGCGTACGCAACCGAGCGCGCGAAACAGTCCCGAGCACGGCCGCTGTGCTGGGATCATGGACCTGTGTTCGACCGACTCGGCCGCGGCATCGCCCGCCACCCCAAGATCATCGTCCTCATCTGGCTCGCCGTCACCGTGACCTCGCTGGTCCTGGCGATGACCGGCGTCGGGGGCCAGGGTCTCTTCGACCGCCTGAACTCGGGCGAACCGAGAGTGGCCGGGTCCGAGAGCGACCGTGGCCGTGACCTGATCGCGCAGAACGCCGTCGCCGGTGAGCAGCTCAGCCTGGTGGTGCAGGGGCTCGACCTCACCGATGCCGAGTCGCTGCCGGAGGTCGCGCGCGCGATGGGTGTACTCCACACGAACGTCCTCGCGGTCGACGGCGTCGGTGAGGTGATGGACCCATTCGTGCTGCCGGGCGGTGTCCAGGACCCGATGGCGGTGGGGTTGGTCTCCCAGGCGCAGGACGGGTTCCTCGTCACCGTCTCCCTCGTACGCGGCCTCGACGACACCACCGAGGAGACGGCCCTCGGCGAGGTGACGGGGCTGCTGCGCGGTCTGCCGGAGCACCTCGGGCCGGAGGCCACCGGCATCGTCTCGGGCGCGAGCCTGATGACGGAGGCCGTCGTGGGCCAGGTGGAGAGGGACCTCGCCACGGGTGAGATCGTCGCGCTGCCCATCTCGCTGCTCATCATGGTCATCGTCTTCGGCGGGTTCCTCGCGGCCGGCATGCCCCTCGCCGGGGCTCTCGCCTCGATCGCGGGCGGCCTCGGCGGCCTCCTCGGCTTCACCTACTTCATCGACCTGGACTCCGTCGTGGTGAACGTCGTCACCGTCCTCGGCCTGGGTCTCTCCATCGACTACGGCCTGCTCATCGTCTCCCGGTACCGGGAGGAGATCCGGGCCGCCGTCGCGGAGGAGGTCCTCGCCGCCGAGGGCACCCGCTCGCGTCGTCCCCGCGGCAAGCGCGCGGACGCCGCCATCACCATGGCGATGCGCCGGACGATGGCGACGGCGGGGCGCACCATCACGTTCTCCGCCGTCATCGTCGCCATCTCGATCGCCGGCCTCATCCTGTTTCGCCCGGAGATCCTGCGCTCCCTGGGCGCGGCCGGTGTCTCCGTGGTCGTCATCGCGTTGCTCTCGGCACTGACGCTCGTGCCCGCGCTGCTGGCGCTGAGGGGCCGGCGGATGATGAAGCCGTCGACCCTGGCTCGCGTCCCCGGTCTGCGCGTCCTGATCGGCAAGCTCGGCGAGGTGGCCCCCGACCACGGGTTCTTCTCCCGCCTCGCCACCGTGGTGCAGCGCCGGCCCTGGCTCGTACTCCTCGGCGTCACCGCGATCCTGCTCCTCTTCGCCTCCCCGCTGCTGCACCTGCAGATGCGCAACTCCACGCTCGAGCTGCTGCCGTCGGACTCCGACCAGCGCGACTTCGTCTCGGTCATCCGGGCGGACTACCCGCTGGCCGTCTCGCCCGCGATCGAGGTGCTCGTCGAGGCGGACGCGCAGGGGGCGCAGGCCTTCGCGGACCAGATCACCGCGCTGCCCGACGTCCTCTCGGTGGATCCGTCCACCCCGATAGGTCAGGACTACCTGCTGATCGGTGTTCGGCCGGACACGCCCGACGCCGGTGGGCCGCTCGCGACGCAGGTGGTGCACGACATCCGCGACCTGCGCGGGGATACCCCCGACTACTGGGTGATCGGCCAGGCCGCGAACCAGCTGGACTTCAACGGCGCCCTCGTGGAGGGACTGCCCTGGGCGGGCGGCATCGTGGTCCTCGCGACGTTCGTGCTGCTGTTCCTGATGACCGGCTCGCTGCTCGTGCCGCTCAAGGCGCTCATCATCAACCTGCTCTCCCTCACCGCCTCGCTCGGGGTGACGACGTCGATCTTCCAGGAGGGCCACCTCTCCGGGCTGCTGAACTTCACGTCCGCCGGCGGCCTGGAGTCCTACGTCGTGGCCGTCGTCGTCGCGTTCGGCTTCGGTTTGGCGATGGACTACGAGGTCTTCCTCATCGCGCGGATCAAGGAGGCGTACGACCTCGACCACGACAACGACGCCGCGGTGCGCACCGGGCTCCAACGCTCCGGGCGCATCATCACCTCGGCGGCGCTCGTCATCATGGTGGTCTTCGCCGGTTTCGTGGCCGGAGACCTGCTCGTCATCGAGGAGGTCGGCGTGGCCCTGGCGATCACCGTGCTGATCGACGCCACGCTCGTGCGGATGCTGCTCGTCCCGGCCACGATGACGCTCCTCGGCCACTGGAACTGGTGGGCCCCGAAGCCGCTGCGCCGGCTCCACCAGCGGTTCGCCATCACCCACTGAGAGGCGCGCGCCCGCTCTTCTCATGCCCGACGGCGGGACTCCAGTTCACGCCCGAACGCGGAGTTCGCGCCCGCTCTTCTTACGCCCGACGGCGGGACTCCACGTGCTGCCCGACGGCGAAGCCGAGGCGTGTGTACAGGGCCCGGGCACGCGCGTTGTCTGCGTACACACCCAGGCTGACCCTGCCGGTGGCGCACAGCCCGAGGCGGGTGACCGCCGCGGTCACCGCCGCGCCGAGACCCCGGCCACGCCACGCCTCCTCGGTGCCGATGCTGCCGAGGTGGACCCATCGGTCCCATCCGGAGGCACCAGCCACGGAACGCAGCGCCAGGTCCTGGTCGCGCCAGCCGAACCAGCGCGCACCCTCGCGGTCGACGGGGAAGTACGTGCCAGGAAGCACACGGGACTGCAGATCAGCGATCTCCTCATGATCGCGCGCGAGGTGAAGCTCGACCACTCCGTCCTCCCGCGGGACCCGCGGCGGCTGATCGGCGCTCCACAGCCAGTCCCAGTGCGCCACCGAGGGCAGCGCAAGGCGCTCGGTCACCGCACCGGGGAGCAGGTCCCACGCACCCCGGGTGAGGCTCATCACCGCGAGGGGCTCCTGGTCGTCGGGCAGATCCGTCACCAGGTCAGCCAACGGCTCCGGGGCGCCGACCCCCACGACGGAGCGCACACCGGGCCGCGGGGCGGACGAGACGAGCAGCGCCCGCTCGTCCCCCCACGCCTCGGCCTCGGGCCAGCGGTGGAAGTCGTTGACCACGAAGGGGTCGGTGTCCCAAGGTGCCGGGAGGTCCGCGACGGTGCGCGGCCGAAGGTGCCGGGCGTTCACGACCCGGCTGGGGCCACGCCGTCGGCCGCGGTACGGGGCTTGGCGTCCACACCGGCCTCCTTGCGCTGCTGGGCGGTGATCGGGGCCGGCGCCTGCGTCAACGGGTCATAGCCGCCACCGGACTTCGGGAACGCGATGACCTCGCGGATCGAGTCCGAGCCGGTGAGCAGCGTGAGGATGCGGTCCCAGCCGAACGCGATGCCGCCGTGGGGGGGCGCACCGAAGGAGAACGCGTCGAGCAGGAACCCGAACTTCTCCCGGGCCTCCTCCTCGCCGATGCCCATCACGGCGAGCACCCTCTCCTGCACGTCGCGGCGGTGGATCCGGATGGAGCCGCCGCCGATCTCGTTGCCGTTGCAGACGATGTCGTAGGCGTAGGAGAGGGCCGCGCCTGGGTCGGACTCGAAGGTGTCGATCCACTGCGACGTCGGGGAGGTGAAGGCGTGGTGCACGGCGGTCCAGGCGCCCGAGCCGACGGCGACGTCGTCGTCCTCGCCCGCCGGCTTGAACAAGGGTGCGTCGACCACCCAGGTGAAGGCCCACGCCTCGGGGTCGATGAGGTTGCAGCGGCGGCCGATCTCCAGGCGTGCGGCGCCGAGCAGGGCGCGGGACTCACCGACCTTGCCGGCGGCGAAGAACACACAGTCACCGGGCTTCCCGCCGACGGCGGCCACGAGACCCTCGCGCTCGGCGTCGGACATGTTCTTGGCCACCGGTCCGCCGAGCTCGCCGTCCTCGCCGATCGTGACGTAGGCGAGACCGCGGGCGCCGCGCTGCTTGGCCCACTCCTGCCAGGCGTCGAACGCTCGGCGCGGCTGGGACCCGCCCCCGGGCATCACGACGGCACCGACGTACGGCGCCTGGAACACCCGGAACGGGGTGGACGCGAAGTACTCCGTGAGGTCGACGAGCTCGACTGAAAAGCGTAGGTCCGGCTTGTCCGTTCCGTACCGACGCATCGCCTCGGCGAACGTGATCCGCGGGATCGGCGTCGGGATCGGGTAGCCGATGAGGTCCCACAGCGCGATGAGCACGCGCTCCGCGACGGCGATGACGTCGTCCTGGTCGACGAAGCTCATCTCGACGTCGAGCTGGGTGAACTCCGGCTGGCGGTCGGCGCGGAAGTCCTCATCGCGATAACAGCGGGCAATCTGGTAGTAGCGCTCCATGCCGGCGACCATGAGCAGCTGCTTGAACAGTTGCGGGGACTGCGGCAGGGCGTACCAGGAGCCGGGCGAGAGGCGTGCCGGAACGAGGAAGTCACGGGCGCCCTCGGGCGTGGACCGGGTCAGGGTGGGCGTCTCGATCTCCACGAAGTCCTCGCCGTCGAGCACCCGGCGCGCGGCCGCGTTGGCCTTCGCGCGCAGTCGGATGGCGCGGGCGGGCGCGGGCCGGCGCAGGTCGAGGTAGCGGTACTTCAGCCGGGCCTCCTCGCCGATCGTCGTCGTGTCCTCGAGCGCCGTGGAGACCTGGAACGGCAGCGCGGTGCTCTCGTTGAGGACGACGACGGCACTCGCGATCACCTCGATCTCACCGGTGGCGAGGTTCGGGTTGTCGTTCCCCTCGGGTCGGTGCGCCACCTCGCCGGTGACCTGCAGCACGAACTCCGAGCGCAACGGGTGTGCCACGGACTCGTCCCGGACCACCACCTGCGCGATGCCGGAGGCGTCCCGCAGGTCGATGAACGCGACCCCACCGTGGTCGCGGCGACGGTCCACCCACCCGGTGAGGGTGACGGTGGTGCCGATGTCGCTGGCACGCAGGGTGCCGGCCGTGTGGGTGCGGAGCACGGGAGATCCTTCCGGTGAGCGCGCCGGTGAGGTCCTGGCGCGCCCACGATCTTAGTGCGCGACGGCGGTGACCTGGCCTCCGGAGGTGCCCGAGCCGACTCCTCGCCCACGCCCGGGCGTGGGCGCCGTTACGCTCCGGATCGTGCCCGTGCTCGAGATCGTCGGATGGATCGGCTCGATCCTCGTTGTGCTCTCGCTGACCCAGGCGAAGGTGTGGCGGTTCCGCGTCCTCAACCTCGTGGGCTCGGTGCTCGCCACCGGCTACAACGCGATCATCGGCATCTGGCCGTTCGCCGCGATGAACGGCGCGATCGCGATCATCAACGTCTACTGGCTCCTGCGGCTGGAGCGCGAGCGGCACGACGCCGGCACGTACCAGGTGATCGAGGTCGAACCCGACGACCGCTACCTGGCTCACGTCCTCGACGTGCACGCCCGCGACATCCACGACTTCGCCCCGGGCTTCGACTGGCGCTCCCCCGCGCCCGGCCGCTCCACGTTCCTCATCATGCGTGGGGACGAGACGGTGGGTGTGGTCGCGGTGCGGGACGTGGGCGACGGCGTCGGCCGGGTCGAGCTCGACTTCGTCACCGAGCGGTTCCGCGACTTCACCCCCGGCGAGTTCGTCTACCGCCGCAGCGACATCTTCACCGGGCGCGGATTCACCCGGCTGCTGGCCCCGACCGGCCTCGCCGGCTCCGGCGACTACTACCGGCGGATGGGCTTCGCGCCCGACGGCGAGGAGTGGGTCCTCGACCTGGCGCCCGTCACGCGCTGAGGACCCCGGTGCGCACGGGTCCGCCGCACCCACCCGCCGCCGCACCACCCACGCCCGCGCGGAACGCTCCAGGCATGGGAGCGAACCAAGGCTTCGCTCGCAGCACCACCCACGCCCGAGGAACGCTCGCTGCCAGCCCCTCAGCCGC
>JAENWO010000577.1 GCA_016649925.1 Actinomycetales bacterium | reverse complement strand
GCCACCCACCTGGACATGGCGTTCTCTCGGGCGATCCTGATCTCCCTGGCCGTCGCGATCACCGTGGCCACGCTCACCGCCCTCGCGGTCGGCTGGTTCGTGTCCCGCCGGGCCGTCCGCCCGTTGCGGGAGCTGTCCGAGGCAGCCGGCGCGGTCGCTTCTGGCGACTACACGGTGCGTGTCCGTCGCTCGGGCTACGGCGCCGAGCTCGACTCCCTCGCCGACGCCTTCGAGCAGATGGCACGAAGCATCTCCCGCACCGAGAAGTCGCGGGCCGAGGTCCTGCGGGACCTGTCCCACGAGCTGCGAACCCCGCTGAGCACCGTGCGTGGATATCACGAGGCGATCGCCGATGGGGTCCTGCTGGCCGACCGGGCCACCTTTGAGCGCATCGACGCCGAAATCTCCAGGATCGAACGGTTGGTCGACGATGTCGGTCGCGTGTCCAGCGCCGAGGAGCGCGGGCTCGACCTTCACGTCAGCGAGGTCGCCGTCGGCGACCTGCTGAGGGTGGCCGCCCGCGCCGAGGCGTGGGCCTTCGAAGCCAAGGGTGTGCGCCTCACCCTCGGACCTGACGCCAGTGCCCGATCGGTGATCGTCGACCCTGACCGGATGCAGGAGGTCCTCGCCAACCTCCTGGGGAACGCCCTGCGCCACACGCCTGCAGGCGGACACGTCGAGCTGTCCGCACGATCGGCTGCGGAGGGGGTCGCGATCACCGTCCGCGACTCCGGAGACGGAATCGCTGCCGAGCACCTCCCGCGCGTTTTCGAACGCTTCTACCGCGTCGACGACGGCCGCTCTCGCGGCGTCGGTGGGAGTGGGATCGGTCTCGCGATCGCGCGTGCGCTGACCGAGGCCCACGGCGGCCGCATCCGAGCGGAGAGTGCCGGCACCGGGAAGGGCGCCAGCTTCGTGGTCACCCTCCCGGCGCGAGGCCCGGACCGCAAAGGCCGGTGACATCACCGCTCCGCTCGCGGTCCCGGCGAGCCGCAGACGTTGCCGAGCCGTGGGAGGTGCGGGTCCGGGTCACGCGCCGGTCCTTGTCTCGTGCCGGGTCTGATGGAGGCTCCTGTGGGCAGTACCCCGACGCCTCGTGGTCTTCGATCGATCCCGCATCACTCGCCTCGGCACCCACGAGGATCTTCATCACGGTGGACTTGCCCGAACCGTTCTCGCTGACGAGCCCGACGATCTCCCAGGGGAACAGCTCGATGTCGACTCCGCGGAGAACCCGCACGATCCGGCGCCGCGGCCACCAGCCCCGGCGATAGGACTTCGTGATGCCGGTAGCGCGCAGAGTCCAGAACTCCTGACATAGCGGTCGAGTGACTTCTCGGTTTCCTCGCTTCACCTGGCCTTTCGGCGTGTTGCGGCGTGGCGTCTTGCTCGGGCGATGGGATAATCGTTGCGACGGTTACCGAGGGGGTCGTGATGAGTCGAGTGAGCCTGGATCCACCGGTCGGCCTTCTGGTGGTGTCTGACGGGGCTTCTTGGGTGTGATTCTGGGTTCGGGCGTGGGCGAGCTGCCGGTCTGTCCGGGTCTTCCACGTCGGGTCCTTGGTTGTGCCTCTGGGGCTGGGT
>JAENWO010000298.1 GCA_016649925.1 Actinomycetales bacterium | reverse complement strand
CCGGCCGGCTCGTCGACCGCATCGCCGAGAAGCGCGCGGCGCACCGACGGCTGCGCACCCGCCTGGCGGTCTGGGCGGCCGTGGCGGCCGTCCTCCTCGCCAGCCTGGTCTACCTCGTGTTCTACTCCCCGGTCCTGGCGCTGCACCCGCAGGACGTCCAGATCACCGGCACCAGCGCGATCGTCAGCGACGCCCAGGTGCGGGCCATGGTCGACGCCCGGACGGACGAGCCCCTGGCCGGCCTGGACACGGGCGCGCTCGCGGACGAGATCCGGGGCCTCGTCGGCGTCTCTGACGTGGTGATCGTGCGGGCGTGGCCCACGGGGCTCACCGTCACGATCGACCCCCGCCTGGCGGTGGCGAACGTGGCGACCGACGACGGGTTCGCCCTGCTCGACGTCGACGGCGTCGAGCTCGCCCGCACGCCGGAGGCGACACCGGGCGTACCCGTGGTGAGCGTGCCGGTGGGCGAGGAGAGCACGGCCGCCTCGCTGGAGGCGGTCCTGACCGTGCTGTCGTTGCTGCCGCCCGACCTGCTCGCCCGGGTGTCGAGCGCGGGAGCCCTCACCCCGGACCAGGTGACGTTCGAGCTCGACCAGGCCGAGGTGGTGTGGGGGAGCGCCGAGGAGAGCGGGCTCAAGGCGTCCGTCCTGGCGACCCTGCTCCAGGTACCGGCGAGCGTCTACGACGTCTCCGCACCCCTGACGCCGATCACCCGCTGAAATCGCATCGCGACACGCCACGGCGGATGTTGCCGATCCACGTGTCCTCCCCTTAGCGTCATCGGTGGCAGAAAATGACATAACTCTCACTCTCAGGTTGAGGTTGAGGGTTCAGCACGAAGCGACAGCAGACGAGAGGGATCGACGTGGCGGCACCGCAGAACTACCTAGCGGTCATCAAGGTGGTCGGGATCGGCGGTGGGGGTGTGAACGCCGTCAACCGCATGATCGAGGTCGGGTTGAAGGGCGTGGAGTTCATCGCCGTCAACACCGACGCCCAGGCGTTGCTGATGAGCGATGCGGACGTCAAGCTCGACGTCGGCCGTGAGCTCACCCGCGGACTCGGCGCCGGCGCGGACCCCGAGGTGGGCAAGAGGGCCTCCGAGGACCACGCCGAGGAGATCGAGGAGGTCCTGCGCGGGGCCGACATGGTTTTCGTCACGGCCGGCGAGGGCGGCGGCACCGGAACCGGTGGCGCACCCGTGGTCGCGAAGATCGCCCGTTCGCTCGGCGCGCTGACCATCGGCGTGGTGACCCGTCCGTTCACGTTCGAGGGACGGCGCCGCGGGAACCAGGCCGACTCCGGCATCGACGCGCTGCGCGCCGAGGTCGACACCCTGATCGTCATCCCGAACGACCGGCTGCTCTCGATCAGCGACCGTGGCGTCTCGGTGCTGGACGCGTTCAAGTCCGCCGACCAGGTGCTCCTCTCCGGCGTGCAGGGCATCACCGACCTGATCACCACGCCGGGTCTGATCAACCTCGACTTCGCCGATGTCAAGTCCATCATGCAGGGCGCCGGCAGCGCGCTGATGGGCATCGGCTCGGCGCGCGGCGAGGACCGGGCCGTGCAGGCCTCCGAGCTGGCGATCTCCTCGCCGCTGCTCGAGGCGAGCATCGACGGCGCGCATGGCGTGCTGCTCTCCATCCAGGGTGGCAGCGACCTGGGCCTGTTCGAGATCCACGAGGCTGCCCGCCTGGTGCAGGAGGCCGCGCACCCCGAGGCGAACATCATCTTCGGTGCGGTCATCGACGACGCGCTCGGCGACGAGGTCCGCGTGACCGTCATCGCCGCCGGCTTCGACGGCGGGGGCCCGAACACCCCGGCCGGGCGGCAGCAGGGCCGAGCAACGGCCTCGGCGCCGGTGGAGCGGGTCGCGCCGAAGCACGTCCCGCAGGTCGCGGAACCGGTCCAGGCCCGTCAGTCCGTGGCGGTCCCGTCCGCGGCGCAGCCCCCCGCCCCGACGTACGCGCCCACGGAGCTGGCCTACGCCCGCGCCGAGCCGGAGCCAACCACCCAGGGGCTCGAGGTCCCGCGCGTGTTCGACGAGGAGCCCCGGACCCGCCGCGACGACGACCTGGACGTCCCCGATTTCCTCAAGTGAGTCGGTAGCCGCCGACGTCGGCCCCGGGGCGGTCGGCGGCTTCACGACGCGCGGAGGCGGGGTCAGCTCGGGCGTGTACGCCAGCCTCAACCTCGGCTCGGGCGTCGCGGACGATCTGGGCGCGGTGCGCCGCAACCGGGACATCCTCGGCGCCCGCTTCGGCGTTCCGATCGCATTCCTCCACCAGGTGCACTCGGCTCGGGTCGCCGGGGTCGACGCTCCCCCCGAGGCCGGTGAGCTCGCCGTGGCGGAGGCAGACGCCGCGATCACCGCGCGCACCGACGTGGGCCTCGCGGCCCTGGTGGCCGACTGCGTGCCCGTCCTGCTCGCCGGGGAGCACGTGGTGGCAGCCGTCCATGCCGGCCGGCGAGGGTTGCTCTCCGGGGTGCTCACCGCGACGCTGGCCTCGATGGCCGAGCGGGGTTCCCCGGCGCGTTACGCCTCGATCGGTCCATCGATCTGCGGGTCCTGCTACGAGGTGCCCGAGCAGATGCGGGCCGAGGTCGCGAGGGTGCTGCCTGCGGCCTCGAGCACGACGTCGTGGGGCACCCCGGCGCTGGACCTCGCGGCCGGGCTGCGCGCCCAGCTCGCCCAGGCCGGGGTGGACGCCGTCGAGCACCACCGGCTGTGCACGTTGGAGGACACGCGGTTCTTCTCCTACCGGCGCGACGGCGTCACCGGCCGGTTCGCCGGTGTCATCGCCCGCCGAGGCTGACCGGGAGCGGAACCGTTGTGGCACGGCCCGCGACACGCCGTCGTGCGTGCGTGTCCGGCCCGAGGCGCTGGTCTAGCGTCTGAGTCACGAACCCAGGACGAGTCCACGGCCCGATCACGCCGTCGGACGTGAGCGAGGAGCAGGCATGGCCGGAGCGCTGCGCAAGACGATGCTGTACCTCGGCCTTTCCGAGGCCGAGCGCGAGAACGAGGAGTACGACGACCGTGCGGTGGACTCCTCCGCCGACGTCGAGCAGGAGTACGACGACTACTCGACCGCCCAGGAGGCGCAGGTGACACCGATCAGCCGTGCGACCTCCCACTCGGTGAGCACCGCGGGGAACCTGCGTCGCATCACGACTGTGCACCCGCGGACGTACAACGACGCGAAGGTGATCGGCGAGTCGTTCCGGTCCGGCACGCCCGTGATCATGAACCTCACCGACATGTCCGACGCCGATGCGAAGCGCCTCGTCGACTTCTCCGCCGGACTCGTGTTCGGGCTCCGTGGCGCGCTCGAACGCGTCACGAACAAGGTCTTCCTGCTCTCCCCGTCCACCGTGGAGATCGCGAACGAGGACCGTGAGCCCGAGGTCAAGCAGGCCCGGTTCTTCAACCAGAGCTAACGGTGCAGCTGGTCGCCGGGGTCGCCTACCTCCTGCTGCTGCTCTTCGTCATCGTCCTGCTGATCCGGCTCGTCCTGGACTGGGTGCTCCACTTCGCCCGTGACTGGAAGCCGAAAGGGCTCACGCTCGTGGTGGCGGAGGGGGTGTACACGGTGACGGACCCGCCGCTGCGGGCGCTGCGCAGGCTGATCCCGCCGCTCCGGCTCGGCGGCCTGCACCTCGACCTGGCGTTCCTGGTGCTGATGCTCGCGTCCTCGATCCTGCTCAACGTCCTCGGTTCGTTGGCACGGTGATGAACGCACCCCCACGGAAATCCGCTACCGTGATCTCCTGCTCAGCGATATACCGTCGCTGACCCGATCGACATGACACCGAGGTGACGACTATGGCGCTGCTCACAGCAGACGACGTCCTCAACAAGAAGTTCCAGCCGACTAAGTTCCGCGAGGGCTACGACCAGGACGAGGTTGACGATTTTCTCGACGAGATCGTGAACACCCTGCGCGTCGTCGGCGGCGAGAACGAGGAGCTCAAGGCCAGGCTCGAGGAGGCCCAGCGCCGCATCGCCGAACTCGGTGGCGAGCCCACAGGCGTCGACGTGGCCGGTGTCGGGGACACCCAGCAGCTGAGCGCCGTGGTCGAGCCCGAGGCCGAGGAGGCTCCCGCCGAGGAGCCCGCGGCCGAGGCCGAGCCCGGCCAGGCGGAGGCCCCGGCACAGGCGGAGTCGTT
>JAENWO010000023.1 GCA_016649925.1 Actinomycetales bacterium | reverse complement strand
TCCTTCTTGCTCCTCTTCTTCAGGAGCCGTTTGGCGGGCTTCGTTCCCTTGGCCTGCAGCTTCGCTCGCAGCAGGACATTCTTCTTGCGGCGGTTGGTGAGGTCTACGAGCCGGCCACCGGCGCCTTCTCCACCCAGCTCGGCCCGGTCCAGCGCGAAGACGCGGTCCGCGATGCTCGAGGCGATGCAGGAGCGCCAGACCCCGATCGACGGCACGATCTACCCCCTCCCCAGCCGTTCGTGGTCCTGGCCACCCAGAACCCGATCGAGCAGGACGGCACCTACGGGCTGCCCGAGGGCCAGCTCGACCGGTTCCTGCTCAAGGAGATCCTCACCTATCCCAACCTGGGCGAGGAGGTCGCGGTCCTCGACCGGATCGAGCGGGGCGTGTTCGCCTCGCCGCTGCCGACGAGCGCGGAGGTGGGCATCGAGGATGTTCTCTTCCTCCAGAAGGTGATCAAGGGTGCCTTCATCTACCCGGCCATCAAGTACTACATCGTCGCTCTCGTGCACGCGACGCGTCCGCCGTCGCCCGTGCTGGGCGATCTCGGCCCCAGGACCTGCTCGGCCTCCTCGAGCGCGTGCGACGCACGATCACCCGGCGGATGATCATGCTGGTCGTGACTGACGACGGCGCCCTGCGCCCGGAGCACGAGGGCCCGCTGCGCCGCCTGCAGGTCCAGCACGAGATCCTCTGGCTCACCATCGCGGACGCCGTCCTCACCGACACCCCAGCATCGACGCGCGGGGTGACGCCCTGGGCGAGGAACCGGCCGCGCAGGACTTCTACGAGGCGGCACTCGCCGTGATCGCCGACGGCGAGGACTGCTTCTTTGAGACGACGTCCGACGGCGAAGGGCCGGGTGACCGGCTCGGCGACGCCGAGGAGCGGCCACACCCAGAAGACGTCGGGCGGCGACGAGCCCTGCGACGGCGAGTCCGAGGAGGGCGAGAACTCCTCGGACTCCCAGGAGAGCCAGACCCTCGAGGGGTCCACCCTCGAGGGGTCCACCCTCGAGGGGTCCACGCTCGAGGAGTCCACGCTCGAGGAGTCCACGCTCGAGGAACTCGAGACCCGACCCAGCAGTCAGGAGAGCGCGGCGGAGCGGCGCGATGCCGAGCAGAGCTCCGAGTGGCTGGACTACGAGCCCGCGGAGTACGACGAAGCGGCGTGGCGAGGCCGCATGGCCAGCATCGCCAGACCCGCGAGCGCAGCGACAGCCACCACCCCGAAGCACGAGCCCACGTAGGCCACGACCTCCCCGGTCGAGGAGACCACCGGCGCCCGCACCGCCGTGATCCCAAGAACGGCGAGCCCGACGGCGCCGCACACGCCGGCGACGAGCGCGAGGATCGTGAGCGCGTTGCGTCCCGGCGCGCCGCGGTAGCCCCGCGGCAGCGGATGACGTGCGGGGATGGTGCGGGCGGCCTCCACAACGAAGTACCAGAACGCGGCGACGGCATAGGCCGCGACGACGTCGGACGGCCGGTGCCACCCGCCGACCATCGTGGCCAGCCCGGTGGCCGCGGCGTACGCGGTCCCGACGATCGCCACGGTACCGCGCCACCGGCCGGGCGAGATGAGCAGGGCGGTCGCAGCGACCGAGGCAGCGACGGTGGTGTGCCCCGACGGCAGCGAGTTCAAGTGGAGCTCGGTCAGGTCCAGGTCGGGTCGCTCCAGCAGCAGCTTCTTGAGGAGCTGGGTGGTGAGGTTCGCACCCGCGAGGAGCACGACGGCACCGCCCGCGATCGACCACCGCCGCTGCGCGATCGCGATCAGCACCGAGGCGACGACGGCCCCGACGATGAACGGGGCGGAGACGACCTCGAGCACCGGCATGGTGACCGAGGAGAGGGTGCGGCGGCCGAACTGCGAGCCCTGCCAGGCGGCGTCGTCCATCAGCTGTCCCGGACCGGTGGTCACGAAGACCCACCAGGTCCCGAGCACACCGAGCGCACTGAGCAACGCGCCCAGCAGCGGGGCGAGCACCCCGCTGACCGCGCCGGGAGCGCGCGCCGATAGGTCGCTCCGGGCTCTCATCATGGTGGACACCACTCCACGGTAACCGCGGAAGGGGGCACGATCACACACCGCACCGGCACTCCTCGGTCCTTCAGTCCTCGAGCAGGAGGAGTCCGTCGAGGGCGAGGCCTCGCACGGACGCCAGCACGTCCTCGGCGACGGCATCGGCGACGGCATCGGCGACGGCGACGGCGATAAGGAGCGTGGAGAGTGCACCGCAGATCTGTCCCACGGCGAGCTCGCCGTCGGTGCCAGCGACGGCGGCGGCCGGCACGGTGTCCGCCCGCACTGTCCGGGCGAGACCACCGGTCCGGCTCGGCGCGGGTCACGGCGTCCCCGAGCAGGAAGGCGTGCGCAGGACCGACGCGGGGTCCGCCGTCGTCCGGGCGCCGAAGCGCTCCGGGACGATCTGCTCGCGGCCGAGGGCCGCCCTCGCGAGCGCGGCCGTGAGCCGCCGAGGAGCTCGCCGATCCGGTCCGTTCGTGAAGTCCCGCGGTGGTGAGGTCGGCGCGCAACGCAGCGATGTCGTCGTCAGACCCCTCGAGCGCGGTGTCCGGCCTAGGACTGGCGGCGGGCGGGCTCGCAGGGCGACGCGAGGCGCGCCACGTTCCCCTTGTTGGCCGAATGGTCACCGCCTCGACACCGGGTATCCGTAGGTTGTCCTCCATGACACAGATCAGCAAGGAACCGCCGGGGCCCGAGGGCATGCTGGCGGCAGCGGGTTCGGCCGCGGCACTGCAGGCCGAGCTCGGGGTCGAGATCGGCCGGCCGGTGCGGCGCAAGGTGGTCCAGGCGTGGAGCTTGTGGGACTTCGGCTCCAACGCGTTCAACACGGTGATCCTCACGTTCGTGTTCAGCGTGTACATCACCAGCACGGTGGCCGAGTCCGAGCTGCGAGGCACGCAGGTCTTCTCCAACGCCCAGGCGTGGGCGGGACTGGTGATCGCGCTGCTCGCTCCCGTCGTCGGCTCGTTCGCGGACCGGGTGCGCAACCGCCGGCTCCTGCTGAGTGTCTCGACCATCGCCGTCGTGATCTGCATGGGCCTGCTGTTCCTGGTCAAGCCCGAGGACTCCTACCTCGTGCTCGGCGCGATGCTCATCGCCATCGCCTCCGTCTTCGCCGAGATCGCCACCGTCTTCTACAACGGCATGCTGCTGCAGATCAGCACGCCGAAGACCTACGGGAGGATCTCCGGCACCGCGTGGGCCCTCGGCTACCTCGGTGGCGTGATCGCCCTCGTCATCGCACTGTTCGGGTTCATCCTCGACGGCGGCCTGCTCGGCATCACGACGGACGACGCGCTGAACGTCCGCTCCGTCGCCCTGCTGTGCGCCCTGTGGTTCCTCGCGTTCGCGATCCCGATCATGATCCTGGCGCCGAAGGAGGAGCCGTCGGCGGACGTGAGCGCGTGGAACCCGGTCCGCGCCTACCGCGAGATCCTCGCCCGCGTCGTGCACATGTGGCGCTCCGAGCGGCACCTGCTGCACTTCTTCGTCGCCTCCGCGGTGTACCGGGACGGCCTCGGGGCGGTCTTCACGTTCGCCGGCGTCCTCGCCGCGAACGCGTACGGCTTCCCGCTGGAGAAGGTCATCTACTTCGGCATCGCGGCGAACGTGATCGCCGGCCTGGGCGTCTGGCTGACCGGTCGCATCGACGACCGGCTGGGGGCGCGCACCGTCATCGTCGGGTCCCTGCTCGGCATCGTCGCCCTCGGCTCCGTCATCGTCGCCTCCGACGCAGAGATCGTGTTCTGGGTGTGCGGCCTGGGCATCGCGACGTTCGTCGGCCCCGTGCAGTCCTCCTCACGGACCATGCTCGCGCGGATGACCTCGCACGACACCGCGAGTGAGAACTTCGGGCTGTACGCCACCGCGGGCCGCGCGGTGAGCTTCCTCGCCCCGGCCGCGTTCGCGTTCTTCGTGAAGGTGACCGGTGAGCCGCGGATGGGGATCGTCGGCATCATGGTGGTGCTGATCCTCGGCCTCGCCCTGTTCTGGCCGCTGAAGGTGCCCGCGCAGCCCACCGCCGCCGGATGACCTTCGCGTGAGCGACAACCCGGCGCCGGCGGCCGTGCTCAGCCGGGTGCGATCCAGTCGCCCAGGAGCAATTTGCGTTCCTGCTGGGCCGGTTCCCCACGAGCCAGGCGGGCGAGGAGCGAAGCGGGTGTGTCCGTGCCGGCCCGCACGTAGCGGCCGGACAGGGCGTCGAGCTTGCCGCTCGCGATCGCCACGACGAGATCGACGACGGCGCGCACGTCCGTCCACTCGGTGCGGTCCTGGTGCGCCTTCATCGATCGCGTCATGTCCGTGACCACGACTCCCGGCGCGACCTCGAACGCTCGGAGGCCGCGGTCGAAGCCCGCCGCGTGCAGGCTGCC
This sequence comes from Actinomycetales bacterium, assembly GCA_016649925.1. Taxonomy (GTDB): domain Bacteria; phylum Actinomycetota; class Actinomycetes; order Actinomycetales; family Beutenbergiaceae; genus JAENWO01. The sequence goes on along the minus strand of JAENWO010000023.1, from coordinate 10,541 downwards.
ACCGATGCGAAAGAGCGCCGTCTTGGACGTGGTGTAGGCGGTCGCATCGGCACTGTCCCGAGTGCCGGAACCGGAGTTGATGTCCACCACCCGGCCGCCGCCGCGCGCGAGCATGCCCGGGACCACCGCACGGGCGAGGAGGAACGGGCCGCGCACGTTCGTCTCGAGCACCGACCACCACTCGTCGGGGTCGGCCTCCCACAACGGCACCTCGGCGTCCATCCGACCGGCGTTGTTCACGAGGAGGTCGATCCCTCCGAGCGCGGCCTTCACCTCGCACACGGCGTCGGCGACGGCTGCGGCGTCCCTCACGTCCGCGACCACGACGGCGCAGCGCCGCCCGAGGGCTCGGACCTCCGCGGCCACCGGGGCCAGTCGCTGCGTGTCCCGTGCCAGCACCGCGACGTCGAGGCCCGCCCGCGCGAGGCCGAGGGCGAGTGCGCGCCCGATGCCCCGCGAGGCGCCGGTGACCAGGGCGGTGCGAGAGGCCGACACCGCGGTGCCGGCCTCTCGCCGGCGATGCTGCGTGGTCACGACGTCAGGCGTCCGAGCTCGGGTGCATCCGCCATCAGTGGGAACTGACGGCGGCGTCCTCGCGGTCGGCCTCGACGTCGTTCTCGGCGTCCGTCTTCGACGCACGCAACCGTGAGGAGATGATGGCGCCGAACGCGATCGCCGCTGCGGTGGACGCGATGCCGATCCGCAGGACGTGGTTCGCGTCCGCGGGAACACTCATCGAAACCACGGCCGGAGCGATCAGCACCGAGACGAGGTTCATCACCTTGAGCAGCGGGTTGATGGCCGGGCCGGCGGTGTCCTTGAACGGGTCACCGACGGTGTCACCGATGACCACCGCCGCATGCGCATCCGACCCCTTGCCGCCGTAGTGGCCGTCCTCGACGATCTTCTTCGCGTTGTCCCACGCCCCGCCGGAGTTCGCGAGGAACACGGCCATCAGCACACCGGAGGCGATCGCACCGCCGAGGAAGCCCGCGAGAGGACCGACGCCGAGGCCGAAACCGACGGCGATGGGGGCGAACGCGGCCAGCAGACCGGGGGTGGCGAGCTCACGCAGGGAGTCGCGGGTGCAGATGTCCACGACCCTGCCGTACTCGGGGCGCACCTCGCCGGTCATGATGCCCGGGTTCTCGCGGAACTGGCGGCGCACCTCGAAGACGATCGTCCCGGCGGCCCGGGTCACCGCGTCGATCGCGAGCCCGGAGAACAGGAACACGGTGCAGGCGCCGAGGATCACACCGACGAGCGTGATCGGGGAGATGATCGTGTAGCTGAGCATCGCCGCGACGATCTCGTCGGTGCTTCCCGCGACGCCCTCGCCGATCTCCGCCACGGCGGTGCCGACGGCGTCCGCGTACGAGCCGAACAGCGCCGTCGCGGCGAGCACGGCGGTCGCGATCGCGATGCCCTTGGTGATGGCTTTCGTGGTGTTGCCGACGGCGTCGAGGTCGGTGAGGATCTGGGCGCCCTCCTCGTTGACCTCGCCCGACATCTCGGCGATGCCCTGGGCGTTGTCACTGACCGGGCCGAACGTGTCCATCGCGACGATCACGCCGACGGTGGTGAGCAGGCCGCAGCCGGCGAGTGCGATGAGGAAGAGCGAGAGCCAGACGGACCCACCGGCAAGGAGGAACGCGGCGCACAGGGCGGCGGCGATGATGCCGGCCGTGTAGACGGCGGACTCGAAACCGACCCCGATCCCGGACAGGACCACGGTGGCGGCACCCGTACGGGAGGTGGCGGCCACGTGCAGGGTGGGCCGCGACGTCGTCCCGGTGAAGTACCCCGTGACCCACAGGATGATGCCGGCGAGCACGACGCCGATGAGCACCGCGAGCGCCGCCACGATCCGCGGGTCGCCCGGGTGGTCGGACAGGTCCACCGTGCCGGCGGTCAGGCCCGCGAAGGTGGAGGGCAGGTAGATGAAAGCGGCGACGGCGGCCAGGCCGGCGCCGACGAGGGCGGAGACGTAGAACCCGCGGTAGATCGCCTTGAGACCGCTCTCCGTGCCGCGCACCTTGGTGATGACGACGCCGAGCACAGCGACGAGCGCACCCAGCGCGGTCACGATCAGGGGGAAGACGAGGCCCTGCTCCCCCATCGTGGCCCTGCCCAGGATGAGCGCTGCGACGAGCATCACGGCATAGGACTCGAACAGGTCCGCGGCCATGCCGGCGCAGTCGCCGACGTTGTCGCCCACGTTGTCGGCGATCGTCGCGGCGTTGCGCGGGTCGTCCTCGGGGATGTTCTTCTCGACCTTGCCCACGAGGTCCGCGCCGACGTCGGCGGCCTTCGTGAAGATGCCACCGCCGACCCGCATGAACATGGCGAGCAGCGCAGCACCGAAGCCGAAGCCCTCGAGCACCGACGGGGCGTCGCCGCGGTAGATGAGCACCACACCGGTCGCGCCCAGCAGGCCGAGGCCCACCACGCACATGCCGACAAAACCGCCGGTACGGAACGCGATGCGTGCGCCCTCGGCGCGACCGTTCGGCAGCTGGGCGGCGGCGGCCACGCGCAGGTTCGCGCGGGTGGCGAGCCACATGCCCAGATACCCGATCGACGCGGAGAAACCCGCTCCGATCAGGAACGCGATCGACCGACCGATCTTGATGTCGCCGTCGCCGGGGAGCAGGAACAGCAGCCCGAAGACGATCACGGCGAACAGTGCGAGCGTGCGGAACTGCCGGTTCAGGTAGGCCGAGGCACCCTCCTGGATCGCGACCGCGATCTCCTGCATCTTCGGGCTGCCGTCGCCGACGGCAAGCACCTGGCGGCGCAGCACGACGGCGATCACCAGCGAGATGACGGCGACAACAGCAATGACCGACACAATGACAAGGCTCGTGGTTCCGAGCTTGAGCATCCGTCCTCCTCGACGACTGCGGGTGGGACCCGCACGTACTCCTCGTCACGGGTGGCTGGGAGTCTATCCTCACGAATCCCGCGATCGCGCGGCCTTGGCGCCCGTCTCGCCATCTGTTCACCCGGTGGTCCGCACGGCCGTTCGCGGCCGACCCATCCGTTCACCGGGCGGTCCGGATGGCCAGCTGCGGCCAGCCCATCTGCCCGACCTTGTTCGCCAGCTCGGCGAACGCATCGTCCCAGCCAGGTCGGTCGGCCTCGAACTCCGGCCGCGCTCCCTCCGCTCGCGCCTGCTGGACCGCGAAGGAGGTCACCCCGAGCTCCCGGAGCCGCTCGGCGAGCGCAGTCAGACCCGACGCCGCGAGCGACGCCGGGGCGACGGTGGTGCGGACCTCGCAGGCGACCCCGCTCGCCAGCACCAGCTCGAGGCTGCGCCAGGCTGTCTCCCCGCTGTGTGCACGGCCCGTGACCTCGGCGTAATCCTCGGGCAGGGCCTTGATGTCCAGCCCCACCCAGTCCACCAGGGGCAGCAGCTTCGCCAGCCGACCGGGGCCCCGCCGGCTGGCAGCTGCGACGCGTACGTGCTGCTGATGGACCTGGACGCCTACGTCTCAGGACGAGAGCCGGCACGTGCTCGCGGTGTCGGAGGGCTCGAGCAGCACGGTGGGCTGAGCCCCTCGCGCTCGCGGTGACCGCCGGTCCGGCTGGCCGGTGGTGACCGCCGGCCCCGCTGGCGTCTCACCTGAACCCCGCACCGGGAATCTCTCGTCGATCTGGTCGCTCTGGGCGACCAGATCGACGAACGACCCCTCGGTCGGGGGGATCCGTCGCCCTCCACCCCAACGATTCCGACCCGCGGTGCGTCATCATCTGTAGAAGGACAACTCCTTCGAGCGAGGGGGGTGGGGCGGTGGACGATCCTCAGGACGCACTCACCGAGCTCGTGCGCGAACGCGGTGCCGCCCTGCTGAAGTACGCGTCGCTCCTCGTCGGCGAACGCCGCGGCGCCGAGGACCTCGTGCAGGACGCGCTCGTGAAGGTCTTCTCCCGCAGCCGCACCCGGGTCAGGGAGGTGGACAACATGGAGGCCTACGTCCGCCGCGCGATCCTCACGCTCTTCCTGGACTCCTACCGGCGGCACACCCGGTGGTCGAAGGTCCGTCACCTGTTCGTCGAACGGGCCGAGACGTCCGGCGAACAGGAGGCCAGCACTGACAGGGTGGACGTCGCCGGGGCGCTGCGCGTACTCACCCCCCGGGAGCGGGCCTGCGTGGTCCTCCGGTTCTACCTCGACCTGACCGTCCCGCAGATCGCCGACGAGCTCGGCCTGGCCCAGGGCACCGTCAAGCGCTACCTCAGCGACGCCAACGCCGCGCTGGCCACCAGGCTGGCACCGGCCGCGCCCTCGACTCGACCGGGAGACCCGTGATGAACCTGCACGAGATGCTGCACGACGCCGCGGACGCCGGCGTGCCGGAGGCGGAGCCGTTCGCCGGCCGGATGGACGCCATCCGGCGCCGGGTCCGGAACCGTCGCAATCTTGCCCGCGCCGGGTCCAGCACAGCCGGTGTGGTGGGGATCGCCGGCGTCGCCGCCGTCGGGACCCTGACGTGGCAGGCCGCCCGCCCCGGGCCCGAGCAGTCACCCGTACCCGTCCCGGAGCTTTACGCCTGCGGACTCGCCTACCCCGGCGTCCTCGACCTGCCGGAGGGTCAGGTCGAGGCCACCGGGGCCTTCGGCGGCAGCGACGGGATGCAGGTCTCGCTCACCACGAGGCTGGAGAACGCCGGCGACGTCAGCGTGACCACGGCGGCGCCCGCCACTGACGTCCTGGTGACGCTCGCCGGCACGGGTGAGGTGGTGGGGATCGGGCTGATCGCGACCAGCGATGGCACGCTCACGCTCGAGCCCGGCGGGACGAGCGAGCTGTCCACCGAGGCGACGTTGGCCTCCTGCGGGACGGACGCCGTCGGGCCGGGGGACCCGCTACCGGACGGGCAGTACGTCCTCGTCACCACCGGCGTCCTCACTCCCCGGGGCGCGGGGCCTGCGAGCTCGGCGTGGCTGTCCGACGGCATCCTCATCGACGTCAGCGACGGCCAGGTCAGCGAGGTGCCGAACGGCGACCCGACCGGGACGCCGACCACACCCGCGGCGTTCGCCCCGGTGTGCGGTCAGATTATCCCGGCAGTGGCGGAGAACCCCCTGTGGGTCACGGCCAGCTCGGATGTCGGTCCCCACTACCCCGCCCACCCGTACCAGCCGGGCATCAGCGGCCTCACTCTCGACCTGACGATCGGCAGCACCTCCACCCAGGAGATCACGGGCACCGTCTCGACCGACACGGTCGTTGTGCTGACCGACGACACAGGGGTCGTGCTGAGCTGGTGGCGGCCCGGGTCCGAGGGCCAGGACGCGCTCGCCGTCGCACCGGGCGCGCAGGCCTCGTTCCCCGCGCTCGCCTGGCACCCGCTGATCGACAACTGCACCCCGGGTGCGGTCGACGACGAGCCGCTTCCCGACGGCGACTACCGCCTGTTCGCCATGGTCACCGCGGTCGTGGACGACGGCGGGTCCCCGACCACGTGGGAGGTGCTCAGTCCTCCGTTGGATCTGTCCGCGGCCTCCGACGCCGTGACGATCACCGGGGGGCTGGAGGACCCGGCCGGAGCAGACTCGGCGTTCGAGTTCCCCTGGACGTATCCACCGGACTTCCCGGAGGGCCAGATGCCGCCGATGGATGGGCGGATCCTCGGCTCCTCGGGCAGGGCTGCGACAGGTTGGACGATCACCGGCGACTACAGCCTGCACGGCAGCTCCTCGGCCGCCGTCGACCAGGCGATCGACCGACTGCTGCCGGTCGCCTTCACGCTGGAGTCGCGCGAGGAGTTGCCCGAGCTGAGCGGCACGCGCGCGACGCTGAGCAACGGCACCTACCGCGTCGATGTCGAGGTGACGAGCCCGACGGGCGGCGACCTGCTCGGTGGATACACGATCATGCCGATCGGCTGACCCCGACGTTCCACGAAGCGCCCGCACGTGCCCCCTTCACCCGCGCGCACCCGCATCGCCCCTCTGCCCGCGCGCACCCACATCGCCCCTCGAGCTCGAAACGGTGCCCCGGGGGAGTTCCAGGCCGAGGGATGGACGTCCGCGCCGCTGACCTTCGCCGTCGTCGACGGCGAGATCGTGACCGGCGGAATCCGAGGAGTGCCCCGCGCCCCCCTTGGCGGCGCCCGTGGACAACGGCGACGTGCGTGCCGAGCCGGAACGTCGGCTGCACGGCTGGTCAGGCCGATGTCCTGTCACGGGGCCGTCCCCGCGCATAACCCGGAGCGATGACTGCCGACGGCGGAGCACGCGCCCGGGGGCGGGGCCCACGCGCGGCGGGGCGGCGCGGTGCGGGCGCACTGATCCGCGGTGTTGCGGCTCTGCTCCTCGGCGCCGGTGCGCTGCCTTTCGGCGCCGGTGCGCTGTTCGCCGCTACGCCGGCGGCGGCGGCACCCGGCACCGTCGAGGAGCTCACCGTGGCGCTCCCCGCCGGTCCGGGCGAGGACGGCGAGGTCCAGCTCGACGCCAGCCTGTACCTTCCCGTGGACGTGCCGGCTCCGGCCGTCGTCCTGGCCCACGGCTTCGGTGGCTCCAAGGCCGGCCTCACCGAGCAGGCGGAGGAACTGCGTGCCCTCGGCTACGTCGTGCTGACGTACTCCGCACGTGGCTTCGGCGCCTCCACCGGCGAGGTGTCGCTGGACTCCCTCGACCACGAGGTCGCCGACGCCCGCGCCCTCGTCGACCTCCTCGCGGGACGGGACGAGGTGCTCACCTCCGACGGCGACCCTCACGTCGGCGTCGTCGGCGGGTCCTACGGCGGCGCTCTGGCGCTGATGCTCGGGGCCACCGACCCGCGGATCGACACGGTCGTGGCGGCCGCGACGTGGAACGACCTCGCCGGTGCACTGGTGCCGAACGCGCTGCCCCCCCGGGTGAGCCGCGGCCGTCGACGCCCGCGGCGGTGGCCTACTCCCAGCCGGGTGTCTTCAAGCAGGCCTGGGTGAGCCAGCTCTTCGGGCAGGCGGCCGGCACGGGTTCGGGCCCGTGCGGTCGGTTCACCGCCGAGCTCTGCGCCGTCTACACCGACCTGGTCGCGGGCCGGCCGCTCTCGGGCGATGCGCGAGCTCTCTTGGCGGCGTCATCCCCCGCGGCGGTGCTCAACCGGATGAGTGCACCGACCCTGTTGCTGCAGGGCACCCAGGACACCCTCTTCGGGCTGGACCACGCCGATGCGAACGCCCGCCAGATCGCGGCGGCCGGCGCGCCGGTGCAGGTGGTCTGGTTCGCCGGCGGGCACGACGGCGCGGCCGGTGTCGACGCCTTCACCGCGACCGAGGAGACGGTGACGGACTGGCTCGCCACCTACCTGCCGGTGGACGGCCTGCCGGGCCCGGAGGTGGGGACCGCCGGCGACCCGTTGCCTTTCACGTACCCGGTGCCGGCGAGCTCCGGGCGCTTCGCCGGGGACGTCGAGGCGGCCGCCTACCCCGGCCTCGTGCCGAGCGGCGACGGCGTCGCGACGACCACGGTGCAGGTCACCGGACTCCCGACGCCGGTGGCGAACCCGCCGGGCGGGCTGCCCGCCGCGATCACCTCCCTGCCCGGCCTCGAGGCGCTCGGAGGGACCGGTCTGGGTCTCGACGTGCCCCGGCCCGGCCAGTTCGCGCTGTTCGTCTCCGAGCCGCTGCCCGAATCTCTCACGCTCGTCGGATCGGCCGAGGTGAGGGTGCAGGTCGCCCGCGCGCCGGGAGGGCAGTTCCCCGAGGCAGGTGCCGCCACCGACGCCGTCCTGTTCGTGGCCCTCTTCGACGTCGACGACGCCGGGCGTACACTTCCGGGCGCCACGGTCGCGCCCGTCCGGGTGGATGACCTGCCCACCGACGGCACTCCCGTCGACGTGACGGTCGTCCTGCCCGCCACGGTGTGGGAGTTCGACGCCGGACATCGGGTGGCCGTCCAGGTCGCCACCACCGACGCGCTCTACCAGCCCTCGCCCGCCGCCGCGCAGTACGTCGTCGACGCCAGCGGGGCCGTCACGATGCCGCTCGTGCCCGGCACCGCCCGCACGACCGGTGGCGCCGCCTCCCCGGCCGTCCTCGCCGGGATCGCCGGGGTGCTGCTCGCCGGCCTGGTCCTCCTCGCCGTCATCCGGCTGCGCTCGCGTACCAGCGTTCGCGCGGCCGTCGGAGCGCTGCCCGGTACCGCTTCGCCCGCGCCCGGCGAGGCCCCTCCCGACGACACCGGTGCCAGCGCGTCGCCCGCGCCTGCCGGCAGGACCGCCGCGCCGCTCGTCCTCACCGGGCTGACGAAGGTCTATCCCCGCGGGCTGCAAGCCGTGGACGACCTGTCCTTCACTGTCGAGCATGGCCAGGTCCTGGGACTCCTCGGACCCAACGGTGCCGGGAAGACCACCGCGCTCCGGATGGCCGTGGGACTCCTGCGTCCGAGCGCGGGTTCGGTGCGGATCTTCGGCGAGGAAGTCCGGCCAGGTGCGGACGTGCTCACCCGGGTCGGCTGCTTCATCGAGGGCCCGGGCTTCCTGCCGCATCTGTCCGGGTTGCGCAATCTCGAGCTGTACTGGGCCGCATCGGGCCGAGAGCCCGCAGCGGCCCGGATCGACGAGGCCCTCACGATCGCCGGGCTCGGTGAAGCCGTCCACCGGCGGGTGCGTGGCTACAGCCAGGGGATGCGCCAACGTCTCGCCATCGCCCAGGCCATGCTCGGCATGCCAGAACTGCTCATCCTCGACGAACCCACCAACGGCCTGGACCCGCCCCAGATCCATGACATGCGTGGGGTCCTCGCGCGCTACGCGGCGAGCGGGCGGACGGTCGTCGTCTCCTCCCACCAGCTCGCCGAGGTCGAGCGGACCTGCACGCACGTCGTCGTCATGGCCGCCGGGCGGCTCGTTGCCGCAGGGACCGTGGCGGAGCTCGCCGGGGAGTCCGGCGAGGTCACTCTCGAGGTCTCCGACGCGTCCGCCGCGCAGGCTGTCCTGGTCGCGCTCGGGATCGCCGAGGTCATGACGTTGTCCGCCACGAGCGTGCGTGTCGAGCCCGACGGCGTCCCCACCGAATCGATGGTGTCCGCGCTCGTCGTGGCCGGGGTGGGGGTCCGCGCCGTCGTGCACGGACGACACCTCGAGGAGACGTTCCTGGAGCTGGTGTCCGAATGAGCGACGCACGCCGGCCCGACGCCGCCGGCCGCGACGCGCTTCCTGCGACCAAAAGCGATGCGGCGACCCCCACCACGTCGCGCGCCGACACCACGTCGAACGTCGGCACCGGGTCGCGCATCGGCACCGGGTCGCGCATCGGCACCACGTCGCACGTCGGCACGGGGGCGTGGGCGCCGGGCCCGGTCGAGCCGGCCGCGCCCACCCGCTCGCCACGACCACTTCCGCTGCGCGTGGAACTGGCCCGCCAGCTCACCCGATGGCGCACGCGTGGCGTGCTGCTCATCCTCGCCGTACTCCCGGTGATCATCTGGCTGGCCTTCCTCATCGGCCGCGACGACGGCGGCGAGCCACCGGACTCCCCCGGTGCCGATCTCGCCGCCCAGGCCCAGGTCAGCGGCGCGAACTTCACCGCGTTCACTCTGGCCATGGCGGCCGGGTTCCTGCTCACCATGGTCGTGGCGCTCTTCTTCGGTGACATGGTCGCGGGCGAGGCCTCGTGGTCGACCCTGAAGTACCTGCTCACGATCCCCGTCTCCCGTGGCCGGTTGCTCGGCCAGAAGGTGGCAGTCTCCCTCCTGCTCGCGGCCGCCGGTCTGGCCCTGCTCGCGGGCATCGCTTTCGCCGTCGGCGTCCTTGCCTACGGAACCGGTGGGCTGCAGACGCCCCTGGGGGAGCAGCTCGGTCTCGGGGAGTCGGTGGCTCGGCTCGCCGCCGCGAGCGCGCTCGTCGGCATCCACCTACTGTGGGCGGCCGGGCTCGGCACCCTGCTCACCGTGCTGACCGACGCGCCGCTCGGCGCCGCCGGTGGAGTGGTGCTCGCCTCGATCCTCTCGGCGATCCTCGATGCGATCACCGCGCTCGGGGACCTGCGGGTGCTGCTGCCGACGCACTACTCCAACGCGTTCCAGGAGGTACTCCTGAGTCCGGTGGACGCCGGGGAGATCACCGCCTCCGTACTGTCCGCACTGGCCTACGCCCTGGTCTTCGGCACGCTGGCGGCCTGGCACTTCCATCGTAAGGACATCACCAGCTGATTGCGGGCCCACCCGGTCCGGTGTGGCTCCTCAGCCGGCCGGGGCGGCGTCGAGCAACATCCCCAGGACGATCAGCGCACCGGCCTTGTCCAGCGGGGAGTTGTTGTTGCCGCACTTCGGAGACTGCACGCAGCTCGGGCAGCCGGTGGCGCACCGGCAGGAGGCAACGGCGTCCCGAGTGGCGCAGATCCAGGTGCGGGCGGCGGTGAAGCCGCGTTGGGCGAAGCCGGCGCCCCCGGGGAACCCGTCATAGACGAAGACCGTGGGCTCCCCCGTGTCCTCGTGGACCGCCGTCGAGAGGCCGCCGACGTCCCACCGGTCGCACGTCGCGATCAGCCCGAGCAGCCCGATCGCGGCGTGTTCGGCCGCGTGCAGGGCACCGGGCAGGTTCGCGG
>JAENWO010000343.1 GCA_016649925.1 Actinomycetales bacterium | reverse complement strand
GTCATCAACACCCGCGACCTCGGCCGGCGTCCCGGGTCGATGCGGCGCGAGGAGCGCAACGTGGACACCGCGGAGTCGATGGGCAGCGAGGTCATCGCCGTCACGCCCGGAACCGAGGTCCACCTGGACCTCCGCCTCGAGGCCGTGATGGAGGGCGTCCTCGTCACCGGCGCCGCCACGACGACGGCGGTGGGGGAGTGCGTGCGTTGCCTGCGCCCCCTGCAGCAGGACCTCGAGGTCGACATCACGGAGCTCTTCGCGTACCCGGGGGCCCGCCGGCACCAGCCGGACGAGGACGACGAGTCCGAACCCCTGCCCGTGATGGACGGGGACCTCCTTGACCTCGAGGGCACGCTCACCGACGCCATCGTGCTCACCCTGCCGTTCCAGCCGCTCTGCCGGCCCGACTGCGGGGGACTGTGCTCCGTGTGCGGCGTCCGACTGGACGACGCCGAGGAGGGTCACAGCCATGAGCTGCTCGACCCCCGCTGGGCGGCGCTCGGCGCGCTCGCCGCGCTCACCGAGACCGAGGACGACGACGGGGACGGGGACGGGGACGGGGACGGGGAGGAGGGTGACGACGACGTGAACGACGGCGAAGGTGACCTCCGCGACGAACCCGACGTCCGCGACGAACCCGACGTCCGCGACGAACCCGACGTCCGCGACGAACCCGACGTCCGTGACGCATCCGACTTCAGCAACGCATCCGAACCCGGCGAGTACCGGTGAAGGGTCGGGCCCCCGTCAGCGAACGCGCGCTCACCCCGCAGGGCGCCGTGGAGGCGCTGACGAAGGCGCTCGGCATCGAGGTGGACCCGGAACTGCTCGTCCTCGCGCTCACCCACCGCTCGTTCGCGCACGAGGCCGGGGGTATCCCGACGAACGAGCGCCTGGAGTTCCTCGGGGACGCCGTCCTCGGCATCGTCGTGACGGAGCACCTCTACCGCACGCACCCGGACAACGCCGAGGGCGACCTGGCGAAGATGCGCGCCGCCACGGTGTCCCAGCGGGCGCTCGCCGCCACCGCGCGTGAGCTGGCGCTGGGCGACTACGTCCTGCTCGGCAAGGGTGAGCTGACCACCGGCGGCCGGGACAAGGACTCGATCCTGTCCGACACCCTGGAGGCGGTGTTCGGCGCCGTCTTCCTGTGCCATGGGCTCGAAGCCACCCGCCGGGTGGTCGAGTCGCTCGTCGGCCCCACACTCGCCGCGGCAGCCGACCTCGGCGCCGGTCTCGACTGGAAGACGAGCGTCCAGGAGCTCGCCTCGACCCGCAGCCTCGGCGCGCCGGTGTACGACGTCGTCGGCACGGGCCCGGACCACGAGCGCTCGTTCACCGCGCGCCTCCTCCTCGGCAACGAGGTCTGGGGGGAGGGCGAGGGCCCGTCCAAGAAGATCGCGGAGCAGAACGCCGCGGAGCGCGCCCACCGCGCACTCGCCGCCGTCGAGCACTGAGCCGAGCACTGACACGTGCCCGAGCTCCCAGAGGTCGAGACGGTGCGCGCCGGCCTCGCCGCACACGTCCTGCACCGCGCGGTGGTGGACGTGGAGATCCTGCGCGACCGGGCGGTGCGCCGCCAGGAGGGCGGAGCAGCCGAGTTCGCGGGCCTGCTGCTCGGCCGCAGCCTGCGCGCTGCGGTGCGACGCGGCAAGTTCCTCTGGCTGACCCTCGACGGACCGGACGGCCACCCGGAGGACTACGTCCTCCTGGCCCACCTCGGCATGAGCGGCCAGCTCCTCGTGCGGGACTCCGACGGCGACCATCCGCACGTGCGCGCGAGGCTCCGCTTCGCCGACGGCGGCCAGCTGTGGTTCGTCGACCAGCGCACCTTCGGCTACCTCACCGTGGCCGACCTCGTGCCCACGCCCGACGGCGGACCCGGAGGTTTTGCCGGCACCTCGCCGGATCGTCCGTTCGTCCCGGCGCCCGTGGCGCACATCGCGCGCGACCTGCTCGACCCGTTGCTCGACCCCACGCTCTCCCCACCGACGGCACGCCTCGCCCTCAACCGGCGCGTCCGGGCGGGACGTCGCGGCATCAAGCGGGCGCTCCTGGACCAGACGCTCGTCTCCGGCGTCGGGAACATCTACGCCGACGAGGCGCTCTGGCGTGCGCAGCTGCACTACGCCCGACCCACGGACAGGATGCGACCGGTGGTCGTCTCGGCCGTGCTCGACGCCGCTACGGACGTCATGCGCGAGGCGCTGGAGGCTGGCGGGACGAGCTTCGATGCGCTCTACGTCAACGTCAACGGTGCGAGCGGCTACTTCGACCGCTCCCTGAACGTCTACGGGCGGGAGGGCGAGCCGTGCAGGCGCTGCGGGACGCCGATCGTGCGCCAGTCGTTCATGAACCGCTCGTCGTTCCTCTGCCCGCGCTGCCAGCCGGCACCGCGTCGCTCGACACGGCCCGCGGCTGGCTAGCTGTACTGCCAGCTTGCCCGCGCGGGTCAGCGGAAGCGGCTCAGCCGGTCCGGCTCAGCGGTCGACGCGTGCGCTCCCACCACCGGCGAGCTTGAGCACCTCCGCCTTGGTGACCATCGTGGTGTCGCCCGGCGTCGTCATCGCGAGTGCGCCGTGGGCGGCGCCGTACTCGACGGCGGTGGCCAGCGGCTCGCCCTCGAGCAGACCGTAGATCAGGCCCGAGGCGAAGGAGTCCCCGCCGCCGACCCGATCGAGGATCTCCAGGTGCTCGCGGTGGGTCGCCTGCGCGAAGCCATCCTCGGCCGACCATGCGATGGCACCCCAGTCGTTGTCCGAGGCGGAGTGGACCGTGCGCAGGGTGTTGCCGATGACCGCGAAGTTCGGGTACGCCGTCGACGCGGCCCGGATCATCGAGCGGAACTTCTCGATGTCGAGGTCGGAGAGGTTCTCGTCCACGCCCTCCACCTCGAAGCCGAGGGAGGCGGTGAAGTCCTCCTCGTTACCGATCATCACGTCGATGTGCGGGGCGATGCGGCGGTTGACCTCCTGCGCCTTGTCCTTGCCGCCGATCGACCTCCACAGGCTCGGGCGGTAGTTGAGGTCGTAGCTGACCACGGTCCCGTGGCGCTTGGCGGCTGTCACGGCCTCGACCACCACCTCCGCCGTCGACTCGCTGAGCGCCGCGAAGATGCCGCCGGTGTGCAGCCAGCGCACGCCGAGCTCACCGAAGAGGTGGTCCCAGTCGACGTCGCCGGGCGCGAGCTGGCTCACGGCCGTGTTGCCACGGTCGGAGACGCCGACAGCGCCGCGCACACCGAACCCGCGCTCGGTGAAGTTCAGACCGTTGCGCACCGTGCGGCCGATACCGTCGTAGGGCACCCAGCGGATGAAGGACGTGTCGACCCCGCCGGTGAGGATGAAGTCCTCGACGAGGCGGCCCACCTCATTGTCCGCAAGGGCGGTCACGACGGCGGCGCGCAGGCCGAACGCCCGGCGTAGGCCGCGGGCCACGTTGTACTCGCCGCCGCCCTCCCACGCACGGAACTGACGGGTCGTGCGGATGCGCCCCTCGCCGGGATCCAGTCGCAGCATCACTTCCCCGAGGGAGACGATGTCGTAGCGGCACTCGGACACGGGACGGATGGTCAGGCTCATGGGGGTCTCTCCAGGTGCAGAGGATCGGGTCGGGCGGCGGTCGGGTCAGGGCCGGGTCGGGCGGCGGTCGGGTCAGGGTCGGGTCAGACTCGGGTCAGCCGCACGGCCTCGGCGGTCAGATCGGTGATC
>JAENWO010000128.1 GCA_016649925.1 Actinomycetales bacterium | reverse complement strand
AGCCGGACTCGCTCGGGTCCTGCGACGGCGACTCGCCACCGCTGGGTGTCTCGCTTGGATTCTGCGACGGGTCCTCGCCGCCGCCTCCCTGCTGCTCCTGCTCCTGCTGCTGCTCGGCCTCGGACTGGCTCTCCTGCTGCCGCTCCTCGGCGTCCTGGGCCTCCTCGCCGCCGGTGCCGCCGCTCTCGCCGCAGGTGGACAGCATCTCCTGGGCCTGCGTGAAGTAGTTGCTACCCATCGCCGGGTCACCCGCGACCATGGCCTCGTCGCCGAGCCCCTCGAACGCGAGGGAGTAGTTGGTGCGGACGTCGCACTCCTCACGCGCCGGGGGTTCGCCCTCCGGCGCCTTCGGGACGAGCTGCAGGGCGACGTCGAACTCGGTGGTGGCGTCGAAGAAGCTGCCGCTCGCGTAGATCGCGGTGCCCTGGTTGAAGTACGCCTTCCACGGCTCGACGACGTTGAAGAACTCCAGCGTGGAGAATCGGTCGGCCGCGGTGTTGTGGTTCTGGTGCTCGTACGCGCTCTCCCCGGCCATGTTGATCGCCACCGCGCTGAGTAGCTTGAGAGCAGCGAGGAAAGCGAGGATCACCACCGGCAGCGACCACAGCAGCAGAGCGCGTCGTTTCCGGGCGAGCCGCTTCGCGAGCTTCGCGTCCCGGATCTCCTCAGTGGTCCGGAACTCACCGGGAGGCGGGAGGATCTCAGCGACGGTCATCTGGCACTCCTTCCGACCGGCACGGGTTCCTCGGCCGCCTCCTTGCGACGGCGGTCGCGGGACTCGACCTCGTTCTTGCGATGGGGCTTCGGGATCTCGCGCGAGAGGTCCCAGGCCTCCCACGCGAGGAGCAGGGCCAGGATCGCCGCTGCCGGCCAGTAGACGTCACTGTACGTGGTGAGGTCGCGCCGGCCGTCCGAGGCGATCTCCTGCACGTTGATGCCGGAGACGAGGAAGCTCACGTCGTCGGGCGCGATGCGGTGCGTGTACTCCACCCCGAGCTGTCCGGCCACGGTGCGCAGCGAGGTCTCGTCGATGCGGGAGATCGCGTCGGCGCCGGTGTCGTCGGTGATGTAGGGCGCGTCCGTGCCGGCACCCGTGTTCGAGGTGCCGTCGTAGGAGCGCATCGGCCCCCCCTCCGCAGTGCCGTAACCCAGCACTGCGCCGCCGTCGATCATCGGGGCCAAGCCCTCGAACGACTCGAAGCCGTCACCGGCCTCGGAGTCCGAGCCGTTCGTGTTCTCCCCGTCGGAGAACAGGAAGAGCAGGCGCACGTTCGACGGGTTGCGTTCCTGCGCGGCGGTGAGGGACGTGGTGAGCGCCTGCAGCGGCCGGTCGATGGAGGATCCTGCCGAGTACGCGGTGATCTCCTGCGCCATCGTGTCCGCCCAGGAGCGCACCGCTCGGGCGTCGGTGGTCATCGGCAGCTGCCGGGTGGCCTGGGAGTCGAAGCCGATGATCGTGTAGCGAGCGCCGGGCATGGCCGCGGTGAGGGCGACGAGGTCGGCCCGCACACCCGCCAGGCGCGCCTCGTCGCCGTTGTAGTCCTCGGCCGCCATCGAGCCGGTCCGGTCCACCACGAAGAACAACTCGGCGTTCGAGGTCAGCTGCTCGTTCTCGGTGCTGGGCACGGACGGGCAGAGCCCGATGATCGCGGCCGCGGCCACGATGCCCGTGCGGCGCAGCCAGTCCCGGCGGCGTTCCCCGTGGGAGCCGGCCACCCGCCAGATCGTCAGCCCGAGCAGCGGCAGGAAGACGAGCGCGAGAACCCACACCGGCCAGAGCAGTCGCAGGATCATGAGCGCAACCTCCACACGGCGACGAGGTAGACCCCGAGCGCGGCGACCAGCCAGGCGAAGTACCGTTCCGGCCGGTCTGTGATGAGGACCTCCGGGGTGGCGTCGAGGTCCACGGCCTGCTGGGAGGCGATGTCGTCGATGATGCCGGCGACGGCATCCGGGTCGTCGCTGGCGAAGAACAACCCACCGTGGGACTGCACCGCCTCGCGGTACTCCTTCTCCTGGGCAGCGGACGACGGCGTGACGGTGCCCGCGTAGAAGCCGTGGAGCGTGATGCTGCGCTCCGCGACGAGGTCCGCCGCCTCGGGCAGTGTGTAGATCTGGTTGCCGAACACCTCGTTGTCGGTGGCCATGATGATCGAGCGGGAGCGCTCCGCCTCCTGCTCGTCGAAGGACAACGCGCAGCTGGCCAGGCCGTCACCGACGAGCGAGGAGGCGCTCTGCCCCAGGCCCTCGGTGCCGACGAGGAAGTTGACGAGCCGGTCGAGGGCGGCCGGGTCGTAGGAGTAGTCGTCCAGGCTGTTGACGTCGAAGTCCAGCGCCTCGGCGGCGGCCTTGAGCTCCTCCTCGACCAGCGTGTAGTCGTCGGTGAGGGGGAAGACGGTGCGCGTCGTGGAGTTCCAGACGGACAGCGCGATGCGCTCTCCCTGGAAGCTCGGCAGCAGCGCGAGGAACCTGTCGACGATCTCGGTGTCGTACTCGATCATCGAGCCGGAGACGTCCAGGCACAGCACGATGTCCCGGGTGGCGAGCACCTCTGAACGTACCGTCCGGCTCACCGGCCGGCCCGCGAGGAACGCCGTCGCCACGGCCGCGAGGACGAGGACGGCCGCGACGCTCACCAGACCGAGGCGGTACCGGCTCAGGCGCGTGCGGTAGGACCGCAGCGTGGTGAGGTAGCCGCTGTTCGCAACCCAGGTCACGTCCCGCTGGTCGGGCGTCGGTCGGCGCGAGAACCAGCCGAGGACGCCGAGGGCGACCACGACGGCGATCACGGCCCAGATCGCCCACGGGTGCATCATCACCATTCCCGGACCACCGCCCTCGCGTTCTCGGTGGCGGCGAGCGCCTCGGCGTCGGAGTCGGCCGCGAAGGCCGGCTCCTCGTAGTCGGTGAGCAGCTGGGTCAACCGGTCGGTGCCCTCCAGGGAGGCGAGCTCCTTGACCGTCAGGGAACTTGTGTCCAGGCGGAGCCGCCCGTTGGCGAACTCACGCAGGATGTGGTTCAGGTCCAGGTGCAGGGTGCGCAGGTCCGAGACCCCCTCACGGTAACGCTCCTCGGCGGCGTCCACCTCGTCCAGCGCGGTGCGGCGCAGACCGGCCCACCGGTCGTGGCGGCCCTTCGAGGTCTCCTCGGCGGACCGTTCTCGGGTGTGGTGGAACACCCACCAGTACCAGAGTCCGATGGCCACGAGCAGGGCGACGCCGACAATCCAGACCCAGGTCGAGAAAGCCGCGGGCGCGACCGGGTCGTTCACCTCAACCGCGTACACGCTTCTGCCTCCGCAGGATGTCGATCATTCGGTCGATCAGCTCGTCCTCGCTGTTCGCGATCACACTCTCCACACCCTGCCGGCGCAGCATGGCGTCGACGTCCTGCCGACGACGTTCGGCGACGTCGTGCGCCTCCGCCGCCAGGTCCTTGCGGGAGCGCAGGAACTCGGGAATCTCGAGGTGGCCGTCGACGTCGTCGATCACCTTGTCGGGGTGGTCGGTGGGCAGGGCGTCGCCCACCCGCAGGACCATCACCTCGTGCCGGGTGCGCAGGCGCTTGAGGCTGAGCTCGTGCTCCGGCTCGGGCCGCGCCTCGTCGGTGATCACCACCACGAGGGAGCGGCGGGTGAACCACGTGAGGATCCGGTCGAAGACGCGGTTGAGGTCGCTCGGCGGTCCCTCCAGGTCGAACATCGCGTCGATCCGGCGCAGCAGCATCTCCATGTGCTGGCCACCGCCACGGGCGGGGATCTGCACGATGCGCTCGCTGTCCCCCGCCACCAGGGCCACCATGTCGCCGCGGGTCCGGGCCAGGTAGCAGATGACCTCCGCGGCGAAGACGGCGATCTGGGCCTTGGGACCGCCGTCGGGCGCCGTGGCGCTCATGTTCCGGCCGGTGTCCAGGGCCAGCACCATGGCGAGGTTGGAGTCCCGCACGAAACGGCGGATCACCGGGGCGCCGGTGGACGCGCTGGCCTTCCAGTCGATGTCGGAGATGTCGTCGCCGAACTCGTACAGCGCCATCTCGTCGAAGTCCTGGCCGTGCCCGGAGTAGATCGAGCGGTGCCGACCCTCGAGGAGCCCGGCGGCGCGGCGCACCGTCGGCAGGTCCAGGCGGGCCCGGACCTTGGCCAGACGTGAGGTGGAGGTCGCCACGGTCAGCTCCTGCGCAGGGGTACGGTCACGGGCTGGGGACGGCCGCGAACACCGCGTCGACGAGCGACTCCGGCGCCACGTTGTTGGCGAGAGCGTCGTAGGTGCGCACGATGCGGTGCCGCAGCACCGAGTGCCGGAGGGCCTTGACGTCGTCGGGCACCACGTACGAGCGTCCGGACTGCACGGCGAGCGCCTGGGCCACGCGCATCAGCGCGATCGCGCCACGGGGGCTGGCTCCGACCCGCACGTGCTGGCTGAGGTTCGGCAGGGGCCGTGGGCCGCCGCCGCGCGACGTGTTGATGATCGCGACGATGTACTGCTTGATCGAGGTGTCGACGTACACCTTCTCGACGAGCTTCTGCAGGAACTCGACGTCGGGCAGGGAGATGGGCTGCGTGGTCAGCGGCGCCGTCATGGAACCGTTGTTGATGCGGACGAGGATGTCCACCTCCTCGTCCGGCGCGGGGTAGGTGAGCACCTCCTTGATGAGGAACCTGTCCATCTGGGCCTCGGGCAGCACGTAGGTGCCCTCCTCCTCGATGGGGTTCTGCGTGGCGAGCACCATGAACGGTTTCGGCAGCGCGTAGACGACGCCGCCGATCGAGGTCTGCTTCTCCTGCATCGCCTCGAGCATGGCGGACTGGGTCTTCGCGCTCGAGCGGTTGATCTCGTCGAGCAGCACGAGGTTCGCGTGCACGGGGCCGAGCTGGGTGGAGAACTCACCGGTGGCGTAGTTGTAGATCTGGGTGCCGACGATGTCGTTGGGCATCAGATCGGGCGTGCACTGGATGCGGTGGAAGGAGCCGCCGATCGACGCGGCGAGGGTCTGCGCCGCCGTCGTCTTGGCCAGGCCCGGCACGGACTCCAGCAGGATGTGCCCGCCGGCGATCAGTGAGCTGGCCAGCGCGGTGCGCAGGGACTGCTGCCCGACCAGGCGTTGGTCGAACACCCGGGCGATCTGGCCGAGGAGCTCGGCGGCGCGCTTGGAGTCGTCGTAGGAGATCGGCGACGTCTTCGGTGCCAGGTGCGAAGCGGCGGAACTAGACATGGTCTCCCACTCGGTCGAATGTGGATGCTCGGGCGATTATGCCAGCCGCGCCTTGGTGTTCCGCGGGCGAGCGATGGACAGGGCTGCCCATGCCCGCCGCGGCCCGACGGTGCAGCTCGCGGAGATTAGGCTCGTGGGGTGCCCGGCCGCCTGTCCTCGTCCCGTTCCTGGGTGCTCGCCGCACTCCCGACGGCGCTGCTCCTGGTTCTCCTCGGGCTCGCCTTCTCCGGTGCGGCGGCCCCGACCCTCGTGGGTGACGCCGGTGCGCTGGTGCGGTGGGGACGCCCGGTGGTCACGGTGCTCTCGGAGCTCGCCGCGGCCGTGACGATCGGTTCGCTCGTGCTGCTCGTGGGCGTGCTGCCCCGCCCGGCGAGGGCACGCGCCGCGGTGGGTGCTCAGAGCACGGGCCCGCCCGTCCGCGCCGGCGCCGATCCTCACCCGCCCACGTCCGGCCCCGAGGGGGCTCGGGCCCGGAACCCGCACCGGGGCGGTAGTACGCGCGCGCCGCGGGTGAGCCCCGACGGCGCCGCCTGGGGCCGGGTGGCGACGCTGGTGGCCTGGTCCGGACCCGCCTGGGCGATCCTGCTGACCGCGGACCTCGTCCTCGGCTACGCCTCGACGGCCGGGCGTGCGCTCGGTGGCGCCGGCTTCGAGGAGGAGCTGTGGTTCTACATCACGGAGCTCTCCTCGGGTCGGGCCGCCCTGACGGCGGTCGTCATCGCGGCGGCCGCCGCGCTCGCGTGCGTCGCGGTCGCCGGCTACGGCGGTGCCGTGCTGGCGGGTGTGCTCGCCGTCGCCGTCCTCGTCCCGATCGCGACCACCGGCCACGCCGCCGGTACGGCGAACCACGAGCTCGGCATGTCCGCGATGTGGCTGCACCTGATCTCGGCGGCGATCTGGATCGGCGGGCTGGCGGCGTTGTGCGTGGTGGCGTCCCGGCTCGGGCGCGACCTGCCCGCCGTCGTGGCCCGCTACTCCCGCATCGCGGTGTGGTGCTTCCTCGGCGTCGGGATCTCCGGGGTGGCCAACGCCTGGATCCGTCTCGGCACGCCCGCGGGGCTGGCCACGCCCTACGGGGCACTCCTGCTCGCGAAGGTCGCCGTGTTCGTGGCGCTGGGCGCCGCGGGGTACGTCCACCGCCGTCGCATGATCCCGGCCGTTGCGCGAGCGGCCGTTGCGCGAGCGGCCGGTGGCGGTGGCGGAGCCGACGGCGGAGCGGGAGCCGGTGGCGGTGGCGGAGCCGGTGGCGCCTTCTGGCGGCTGGCCGGCGTGGAGGTCCTCCTGATGGGCGTCGTCAGCGGTCTCGCCGTGGCGCTCGGGTCCACGGGTCCGCCGGTGCCGCAAGTGCCGAGCACCGTCCTGACCCCGGCCGAGCAGCTCTCGCAACGACCCGTCCCGCCCGCGCCGACCGCGGTGCGGTGGCTCACCGAGTGGACCCCGGACCTGCTGTTCCTCGTGGTGACCCTCGCCCTCGCCGTCGTCTACCTGGGCTGGGTAGTGCGGATGCACCGGCGCGGGGACCGGTGGGAGGCGGGGCGGACGGCGAGCTGGATGGCCGGCGTCCTGGGCTTCGGCTGGGTGACGCTCGGCGGCCCGGCCGTCTACGGCCAGTTGATGTTCAGCGCCCACATGCTGATGCACATGACGCTCGTCATGGTGCTGCCGATCCTCTTCGTGCTCGGCGCCCCGGTGACCCTGGCGATGCGTGCGCTGCCGGC
>JAENWO010000436.1 GCA_016649925.1 Actinomycetales bacterium | reverse complement strand
CGGGTCGGCGCGGGCTCAGCGGCGGGAGGTCACCAGCCCCGCTCGCGCCACTGGAGCAGGTGCGGGCGCTCGGCGCCGAGGGTGGTGCTGTCGCCATGACCGGGGTGGACTATCGTGTCGTCGCCGTAGACGCCGAACACCCGCTGCTCGAGGTCGGCCATGAGGGACGCGAACTCCGTGGGCGAAGGGGTCTTGCCGGGACCGCCCGGGAAGAGCGAGTCCCCGCTGAAGAGCTGGACGGGACCTGCGCCGTCGGGCTCGGTGTAGGCGAGGGCGATCGAACCGGAGGTGTGGCCGCGGAGCGCGACCACGCGCAGGCGGACGTCGCCGAGCGCCACCTCGTCCCCGTGGCCCAGCAATCCCGCAGGCACCGGCAGCTCGGTAGCGTCCTCGGCGCCGGCCAGTGCGCGCGCGCCGGTGGCGTGCACCACCTCGGCCAGCGCCCGATGGTGGTCCCAGTGCCGGTGGGTCGTGACCACCGCGAGCAGAGGACCCTCCGGGGACGCGCGGTGGAGCAGCGCGAGGACGGCCGCTGCGCCGTCGGCCGCGTCGATGAGGACCTGCGCCCCGGAGAAGCGTTCGGTCAGGACGTAGCAGTTGTTGTCCTGCGCCGAGACGCTCGCCTTGCGGATCTCGACGTCGGGCAGGCGCCAGACGAGCTCCGGCGCACCCGGGACGACGTGCCCGGGAACGGGCCCCACCTGCGGGTCAGTTGACACGAGCCGTGCCCTTCTCGACGACATCCAGGGTGTGGGCCGCCCGCACGAGGCCCAGGTGGGAGAGCGCCTGCGGGAAGTTGCCGGCGAAGCGCGTGTGTTCGGCGTCGTACTCCTCGGCGAGGAGATCGACATCGTTCGCTACCCCCACCAGCTCGGTCATGTTCTTCCTCGCGTCGTCGACGCGGCCGATGCGGGCCAGCGCGTCCACGAGCCAGAACGAGCACGCGAGGAAGCTGTGCTCGCCCGGCGGCAACCCGTCCACGCCCTTCGATGTGCGGTACCGCAGCACGTGGGGACCCTCGGCCAGATCGTCGCGGATCCGGTCCACCGTGCCGATGATGCGGGGGTCATCGGGTGGGAGGAACCCCACCTGCAGCAGTGCGAGCAGGGAGGCGTCGACCTGGTCGGAGCCGTAGTACTGCACGAAGCTGTTGAGGGAGGGGTCGAAGCCATGGGTCAGCACGTCGTCGCGGATCTCCTCCCGGACCGCGCGCCACTTCTCGAGCGGTCCCGGGAGGCCGTACTTCTCGATGCCGATGATCGCGCGGTGCACCGCGGCCCAGCACATCATCTTGGAGTGCGTGAAGTGCCTCTTGTCGCCCCGGATCTCCCAGATCCCGTGGTCCGGCTTGCGCCAGTTGTCGAGCATGTCGTCGACCAGGTGGACCTGCAGGGACCAGCTGTCCGACGTCTCCTCCAGGCCGCACTCACGGGCCAGGTCCAGCGAGACCATCACTTCACCGAGGACGTCGTTCTGCACCTGGTCGACCGCCCCGTTGCCGATCCGCACCGGTGCGGATCCCGCGTAGCCCGGCAGGTGGCCCAGCTCCCGCTCCGGGAGGTCCCGTGACCCGCCGATGCGGTACATGATCTGCAGGTCCTCGAAGTCGCCGGCGACGGCGCGCAACAGCCACGAGCGCCAGCCCAGGGCCTCCTCCCGGTACCCGAACTCCAGCAACGACTCCAGTGTCATGGCGGCGTCGCGCAGCCAGCAGAACCGGTAGTCCCAGTTCCGCACGCCGCCGAACTCTTCCGGCAGGGACGTCGTCGCCGCCGCCGCGATGCCGCCCGTCTCGTCGTTCGTGAGCAGCCTCAGGACGAGGAGGGAGCGGACGACGGCGTCCCGGTGCTCGCCGTCGTAGGCGCAGGCGTTCGCCCACTTGTCCCAGAGCTTCCTCGTCTCCTCCAGACGGTCCGCGACGGGCAGGAGGTCGGGCACGGGCGCCCAGGACGGGGTCCACGTGAGCGCGAAGTCCTCGCACTCCCCGGCGCGGATCTCGAACGTGTCCTCATGGTGGTTGTGGTGCGCCTTCGGCAGGTGGCGCGCGTGCATGGTGAGGGAGTCGGGACCGGCGATCGCGCGGATCACCTTGACGTCGTCGGAGTCGCGCACCCGGGAGACCCACGGAACGATCGCTCCGTAGCCGAAGCGCACGATCCACTCGTGCCGGAACGTCACCGTCCCCTCGAGGCCCTCGACCCGCCGGATGATGTCGGATCGGCCGTCGGCCAGCGGCATCCACTCCGTGACGCGGGCCCGGCCACTCGGCGTGGTGTACGTCGTCTCGAGGACGAAAGAACCGCCGTCGTACGCACGTTCGACGCTGGTGGCATGTTCCGCAGCGAGGAGCCACCTGCCGTTCTCCGGGGTGCCGAGCAGCGCGGCGAAGCAGGCGTGCGAGTCGAGGCGGGGCAGGCAGAGCCAGTCGATAGAACCGGTCCGGCTCACGAGCGCGACGGTTCGGGCATCGCCTAGGACGGCGTAGTCCTCGATCGGGGTGGTGATGGTGGTCGTCACACGTCATTGTGTTCCGGATGGAGCGCTCCGGCGAATGGGGGCGGTGCCGAGGGGGGCTACGCGAGCCGTGCGAGCCGTGCGAGCCACGCCGCATCGAACGGGTGTATTGGGTATCTGCTTGAGTCCAGTAGGGCTTAGTTCCGCTCGGGTCCGCCGATGAGGGTCTTCCACTCCGTACCGGCCCTGATCGCCACGATCGAGACGTTCATGGAGGTCCACAACGACGAGCCGAAACCCCTGGTCTGGACCGCCACCGCAGATTCCATCCTCACCAAGGTCCGCCG
>JAENWO010000124.1 GCA_016649925.1 Actinomycetales bacterium | reverse complement strand
TGGGTGAGGAACTTGTCCTGGGCGGCGTACCCGAAGGTGCCGTCGGGGTTCGTGATGTGCCGGTTCTTGGACTCGGCGGTGAGCTGGTTCCACACGTACCGGCACATGCCCCATTCCCGAGCGAGGTACCGCTGAGCGGTCTTGCCCGGTCGGAGCCGGTAGGTGTAGCGAACGTTCACTGGAACACCATATCAGACGCTGCTGTATACTGCCTGCATGGGTTTGAACGATGTCCGCTCGAACAACAACGTGGTCTACCGCTGCCACTACCACGTGGTCTGGTGCCCGAAATACCGCCGCAAGGTCATCACCAGCAACGACCCCCGGGTCGCCAACCTCCCAATCCCAGGCGACCCCGGCCCCGTGGACCTCCGACTCGTGCAGATCATCAACGAGGTTGCATCCGAAACAGGCGCGGTCATCGAAGAGCTCGAAACGATGCCCGACCACGTCCACATGCTCGTGTCCATCAACCCCACGTACGGGATCGCGAAGTTCGTCCGCCTGTGCAAAGGCCGCTCCTCGCGGCTACTGCGCGCCGAGTTCCCCTCGCTGCGCCGGCGCCTGCCGACACTGTGGACGAACTCGTACTTTGTCGCGACCGTCGGCGGCGCTCCAATCAGCATCGTCAAGCAGTACGTCGCTAACCAGCGCAACGTCTGACCGTTACAGACCGCGTCGGGGCCTATCCCTCCCCACGGCTAAAGCCGGGGGCTTCCCGGCCCGTTCTGGTGATGACCCCGGGCTGCAGCCCCGCCGTCGAGACCTGAGCCCCGCCGTCGAGACCTCAGCTACGCCGTCGGGCCGTGCTCGCCCGCGGCGCCTCCGGGCACGGCTGATCCGCCGAGCGTGACGGTGACGGGTCCGTTCACAGTGGCGATCCGGACGAAGCTCGTGCCCGCGGCTCCCGGCTCGGCGAGCGTGGTGGTCGAAGGGCCGGAGGCGGTCCTGCGCTCGACGCCGTCGACCCGCACGCTGCCCGCGATCGCGCGGACGGTCAGGTCGATCCCGGTGCCAGCCGGTAGCGAGATGGCGGTGGCGGAGGACACGGTCGTCACCGAGACGACGGACGACGGCGCAGCCGGGGCGAGCGTGACGGCACCGGACACGGTGGTCACGGTGACGCGCGGCAGGTCACCGGCCAGGTCCACCGCGCCGGAGACCGTGATGACGCTCGCCGGTCCGACGTGGTCGCGCACGACGACGGGCCCCGAGGCCGTCTTCGCGTTGACCGAGCCCCGGGTCCGCTCGGCCAGGGTCGCGCCTGCGGCGCTGACGGCGACGACGTCCTCGGCGACGTCCCGCACGGTGATGGTCGCGGCGACGGTGGCCGCGGTCACCTCCACCCCGGGGCCGACGGCGATGCGCACCACTGCGCGGTCCGGCGTGCGCAGGCTCGTCAGCCGCTTCAGCCAACCGTCCCAGCCGAGTGAGGGGTAGCCGACGCTCACCCGGTCCCCCTCCTTGGTGACCTCGAGCGGCGCGCCGACGACCTCGACGATCTCGACGTGCACACCCGGTTCGGCGCGCCCGGTAATCTCCACCGCGCCGTGCACGAGCTGCACGCGCAACCGGGCGAGGGCGTCGATGTCGAGGTGCTGCGGTCCGGTGATGATCCAGCTGGAGGTGGGCACGGGGTCTCCTGGGTTAGCGGGTGAGGACGATCTTTCCGAAGGCCTCACCGGAGGCGAGGCGCTCGAACGCGGAGGTGACGCCGTCGTCGTCGTCGAGCGAGTGCTCGGAGTCGATCAGCGGACGGACGCCGGTGGCCAGGAGCTGGTCACGCAACCACTGGAGCTGCTCGAGGGTTCCCATGGTGGAACCGATCACCCGCAAGCTCCGGAAGAACACACGGTTCAGGTCGGCCGAGGGCGCCGGCCCGCTCGTCGCGCCAGCGACGGCCACCACCCCGCCGGGGCGCAGGGAGCGCAGGGAGTGCTCCCAGGTGGCCTCGCCCACCGTCTCCACGACGGCGTCGACGGGAGCGATCCGCACTCCGGTCGCGACGGCTTCGTGGGCGCCGATCTCGAGCGCGCGGGCGCGCTTCCGCTCGGAGCGGGAGGTGACGACGACGTGGAGTCCCGCGGCGCGGCCGATCAGCACGGCCGCGGTGGCGACCCCGCCTCCCGCGCCCTGGATGAGGACGCGCTGACCGGGCCGCAGTGCGGCGGCGTCGAACAGGAGGCGGTAGGCGGTGAGGTACGCCGTCGGCAGGCATGCTGCTTCGGCGAAGCTGAGCTCGGGGGGTTTGGGCACGAGGTTGCGGGCCGGGACCCACACGTGGGTGGCGAGTGTGCCCGGGTGCACCTCCGACAGCAGCGACCGCTTCGGGTCGAGCGTCTCCTCCCCCACCCAGCCCGGTGCAGCGATGACCGCGTGCACGATGACGTCCCGGCCCTCGGGGTCCACGCCGGCCGCATCCGTGCCGAGCACCATCGGCAGCCGGTCCGCGGGCAGACCGACGCCGCGCAGGCTCCACAGGTCGTGGTGGTTCAGCGACGCGGCACGCACCTCGACCCGGACCCAGCCCTCGGGAGCGGTTCGTTCCTCCAGGTCCCCGATCGCGAGCCCGGCCAGCGGGTCCGCCCGATCCTGGCTCTTCACGTAGACACTGCGCACGTTCCCACCCTAATGGGGGCGCACCGGCGGCTTCTGGTCCTCGACGGAGGTCCGCGCGCTGCTCGAAGTGGTCACCGGAGCCTGTGCACCACCGTTCGGCCGGTCCTACACTGGGCTCACCGCGGGGGTGCGAGACGGATGCATCGATGACTCAGCCCGACGGTCCCGGTGGCTGGCACCCTCCCGGCAACGTCGGTCCGCCGCGCCCCGCACCGCATCCGGCGCCGCTCACGCTCCCGGCCCCGCTCCCGGTCATGGCGCCACCGGCTGCAGCCGCCAACCAGCGCAGGTCGGTGGGTGAGTGGACGACGATCCTGGGCGGCATCGGCGCCCTGATCACCGCCGTCGTGGCGGCCATCGCGTTGGTGTGGCCTTCGGACGGACGAGCCGCACCGCAGTCCGGCGGCGAGGGCGCGCAGGTCGCCGCGAGAGACACCGGCAGCGAACGCAACGAGGAGTCGGCGGTCGTCACCACGATCGAGGGGTTGGAGGTGGTCGTCGGGCCGATGCTGGACGGGTCTCTGCCTGACGCGGGACTGGAGCCGTACGACGGCTACGAGTTCTTCACCAGCGCCGACCAGTCCACCTCCGTGCGGATCCCCACGGCGTGGAGCGACCGGGAGCAGCCGCGATGGTGGGACGCGAACGACGAGACCATCGGTGAGACGGTGATCGCCTCGACCGACGTCGACGGACTGTACGACGGCACCTCGGCACCGGGGATCTTCATCGGCACCTCGGCCTTGTCGGTGCTCGACACGGAGGTCTTCGGTCCCGACTTCGGGTACGCGTGCACCATCCGTGACCGGGGCGCCATCCAGACCGCAGACGAGAGGGGGCGGTACGAGGTCTGGACCGACTGCGAGGGCAACGGCGGCGCCCTGGTGAAGATCGGTCTGACCCGCTTCGATCAGCCGGGGACCATCGGCGTCTTCATCCAGCTGGCCGATGCGCGCGACCTCGATGCGCTCACGCACATCCTCCAGACGCTCGCCATCGACTGAGAGGGACGAGCCGACGTCGGACGGGCGAGAGAGGGCCGTCGTGCCTGGGAGCGCCGTCGCGGCCCCGGCGCGGAGGCCTCGTGGCACTGAGGCGAGTGCCGGATGTGGGACGATGGACGGCGGACATCCCGTTCCAGCACCGAGGAGAACACCATGAGCAAGCGCGGTCGCAAGCGCAGGGCCCGTAAGAAGAGCGCCGCCAACCACGGCAACCGCCCCAACGCCTGAGTCCCGGAGACTTCAGCGCCGGACGCACAGCGCCGAGTGACACCCGAGGGTGTCCTCGGCGCTTCGTGTTGCGGCTTCGTGTTGCGGTGGCCGCGCTCGGCCGCTCCGCTGGCCGACCTTCCTCGCCCGGCCCTCAGCCCCTGGGTGAGGCGCGCAGCACGGTGAGCTGCGTCAGCACCCGCATCCGCAGGGCAGCCGGGGCGGTCTCCGTGCAGGAGCGCTTGAGCACCACCCGTAGCTCCTGCTCGCGCCCGACGGCGTCCAGGCACGTGAGGCACTCCTCGATGTGGACGCGCAACCGGTCCAGGTCTCGCTCCGGCATCTCCGAGTCGAGGTACTCGTACAGGTGCTCCAGCGCCTCCTCGCACTGGCAGGCCCCGATGGCGGCACGCATCTCCTCGCTCATACCTTTCCCACCTTCATCCCCAATGAGCGGGCATGACCCGCGAGCAGCTCGCGCAGCTGTGCACGGCCGCGGTGCAGTCGCGACATCACGGTCCCGATCGGGGTGTCCATGATCTCGGCGATCTCCTTGTAGGCGAAACCTTCGACGTCGGCCAGGTAGACGGCCAGGCGGAAGTCCTCGGGAAGCTGAGCGAGCGCGTCCTTGACCGCGGAGTCACCGAGGGCGTCCATCGCCTCGGCCTCGGCCGATCGGAGGCCGGTCGAGGTGTGCGAGGCGGCGCGGTGGATCTGCCAGTCCTCGACGGTGTCCGCGTCGGACTGCAGCGGCTCCCGCTGCTTCTTGCGGTAGGTGTTGATGAACGTGTTCGTCAGGATGCGGTACAGCCACGCCTTGAGGTTCGTCCCGGGCCGGTACTGGTGGAACGCGGCGAAGGCCTTCGCGAAGGTCTCCTGCACGAGGTCCTCGGCATCGGCCGGGTTGCGGGTCATCCGCAGCGCAGCACCGTACAACTGGTCCAGGTAGGGCATGGCGTCGGCCTGGAAACGTTGTTCCCGTGCCTTGGGAGTCTCCTCCTCGGGTGCACGGTCGGTGTTCTCGCTCATCCCGCCGAAGCCTAGTCGTCCCGCCTGTGAACGTCCTGACCAGCCCACGCCGGCGGACGGCTCTGCGCCGCCCGGCGTGCCGGCGCGGCTCGGCGCGCTCGCGCGTCGCTGGGACGTCGCCCTCACCCGGGCGTCCGGCGCCATGGCGCCACGCCGCACGGGGGGGCGTGCACCCACAGCGTTGGCGGCCACCAGAAGAGTCACGTCTGCTTCAACGGTGGAGCGGGCCACGACATTCCAGCGGACGTACGGGCATTCCGCTAGCACTGAGCGTGCATCTGCGGTAGCAATGGACCATGAGTCCTCTGCGCGCGCTCGCCCGACCCCTCCTGGCCTCCGTCTTCATCGTCGACGGCCTCGACTCCATCCGTCACGCCGACAAGCACGCGCAGCGGGCGAGGCCCTACGAGAAGACACTGGCCAAGCTCAGCGCTCACGTCCCCGGCCTGCCCGCCGACCCCAAGAGCCTCGCCAGGATCACCGGCGCGATCAGCGTCGGTGCGGGTGTCCTGCTCGCCACCGGCAAGGCGCCGCGGCTCGCAGCCACGGTCCTCGCCGTGATCGCCGTGCCGACGACGTTGATGAACTACCCGGTCACGAGCGTCAAGGGTGAGCAGCGCCGTGAGTACCTCAGTGGCGCGCTGCGCAACGTGGCCCTGATCGGCGGGCTGATCTTCGCCGCGGAGGACCGGCGGGGCAAGCCGTCCCTGGGTTGGCGCTATGCCAACTGGCAGGACCACCGCGCCGAGATCTCCGACGTCAAGGAGGCACTCAAGACCGATGTGAAGGCGGCCAAGGCCTCCGCCTGAGGTGCCCCAGTAGGCTGACGGGCGTGTCGATACCCACCCTGAGGGCCGAGCCCTGGCCCGCCCCCTGCGCGTCCGCACCGTTGGGCGCGGTGGTGGAGGTGCCCGGCTCGAAGTCGTTGACGAACCGGGCGCTGCCCCTCGCCGCTCTCGCCGACGCGCCGACCACGATCCGTGGCGCCCTGCGCTCCCGCGACACCGACCTGATGATCGCCGCGTTGCGCGCCCTGGGGACGCACATCGAGGAGGACGACGGCGGCACGACGCTTCGCGTGCGGCCCGCGCCCCTGCGTGGTCCGGCCCAGATCGACTGCGGGCTGGCCGGCACCGTGATGCGATTCGTCCCGCCACTCGCGGCTCTTGCCGACGGTCCCGTCCGGCTCGACGGCGATGCCGGGGCCCGCGTGCGGCCGATGGCCCCGATGATCCGGGCCCTCGAGGACCTCGGTGTCCGGGTCACCACTGACGGCGGCGCAACCCCGACCTCTCTGCCGTTCACGGTCCACGGCACGGGCGCGATCAGCGGGTCCGAGGTGTCGGTGGACGCCTCCGGGTCCTCCCAGTTCGTCTCGGCCCTGCTGCTCGCCGCCCCCCGGTTCGCGGACGGACTCACGCTGCGGCACGTCGGAGGTGCGCTGCCGAGCCAGCCGCACATCGACATGACGGTGGCGACGCTGCGCGAGCGCGGCGTGAGGGTCGAGGACCACACGCCCGGCCGGTGGCGCGTGGAGCCGGGCCCGATCGCGGGTGGGGACGTCGTCGTGGAGCCCGACCTCTCCAACGCCGGACCGTTCCTCGCCGCGGCCGTGGCCGCCGGAGGCACGGTGCGGGTCCCGAACTGGCCGTCCCGCACCACCCAGCCCGGGGACCTGCTGCGCGACCTGCTCACCCGGATGGGCGCCGCCGTCGAGCTGCGCGACGGCGTCCTGAGCGTCACCGGGACCGGCACCGTCTCGGCGATCGACGCCGATCTGCACGCGGGAGGCGAGCTCGCTCCGACCATCGCCGCTCTGGCGACGCTGGCCGACGGCGAGTCCCGGCTGAGCGGCATCGCCCACCTGCGCGGGCACGAGACGGACCGGCTCGCCGCTCTCGTCACCGAGATCCGAAGGCTCGGCGGTGAAGCCCAGGAGACCGAGGACGGCCTCGTCATCCGTCCCGGGACGCTGCACGGCGCCGTCGTCGAGACCTACCACGACCACCGGATGGCCACGTTCGCGGCGATCGTGGGGCTGCGTGTCCCCGACGTGCGGATCGTCGACGTCGCCACGACGGCCAAGACGCTGCCCGCGTTCACCGCCATGTGGACCGCGCTCCTCGGCGCGCACCAGGCACGCCGGTGACCGGCAGGGAGCAGGCACGCCGGTGAC
>JAENWO010000548.1 GCA_016649925.1 Actinomycetales bacterium | reverse complement strand
GCTGCCACCCACCGACGGCCCGCCCGGCCTCTCCGGCGGGGTGCCGGTGAGTGAGATGGCGGTCCTCTCACCCGGTGAGCACGTGGTGGCCCTCGCCTCGCTCGCCGAGGACGCACCGCCGCTCGCGCTCGGTACGGCTCAGGGGACGGTCAAGCGGGTGACGGCGGATCGGCCCGCTCACAAGGACAGCTGGGAGGTCATGTCGCTGCGCGACGACGACCAGGTCGTCGGGGCCGGCGCGGCGCCGGACGGCGATGAGCTCGTGCTCGTCTCGTCCGACGGCCAGCTCCTGCACTTCCCCGCCTCGGTCGTCCGCCGCCAGGGCCGCAGCGCGGCCGGGATGGCCGGCCTCAAGCTCTCCCCCGGCGCCGACGTCGTGTTTTTCGGCGTCGTCCGGGCGCACGACGCCGAGCAGGCGCAGGTCGTCACGCTCGCCGGGAGCTCGGCCGCCCTCCCCGGCACGGTCCCGGGCAGCGCGAAGGTCACACCGCTGGGTGTCTACCCCGCGAAGGGCCGGGCCACCGCGGGCGTCCGCGCCCACCGGTTCGTCCGGGGCGAGGACAGCCTGTACCTGGCCGGCGTCGGACCGGGGCCGCTGCGCGCCGTCGGCTCCGGCGGTCAGCCCGTGGACCTCCCCGGGCCGGACCCCCGGCGGGACGGCTCAGGTTCAGCCCTGAGCGCCCCGGTCGCGGGCCTCGGCTGAACACATCGGCGAGGAGCCGGGCGCGCCGAGACGCGCGAACGAGCTGGGTCACAGCTCGATCGTGTACATCGTCGAGCCGCGAGTGGGCTCGAAGCGCAGCTTCCCGTACAGGCCGAACCTCCCGGTCGGGTTGTCGGTGTCCACGCCCAGACCGGCGTACTCCATGCCGTCCGCGCGGTAGGCCTCCATGGCGCGGACGAGGAGCGCGGTGGCCACCTGCTGGCCGCGCCACTGACGGCGCACGCCGAGGATGTCGATGTAACCCTCGCTCCAGCCCAGGGACCCCCAGTCCTGCTCGTACCGGCCCGAGAGGAGGTAGCCGGCCACCTGGGCCCGGTCGCTCGTGCGGTCCAGGACGAGGAAGCTCCACGTCGGTGCGAAGTAGGTGCGGCCGTCGCTCCAGGTCTCGAGCGTGTGCGGCTCGGAGCCCCAGTGGTCCGCGAACGCCTCGTTGTGGGCGAGGCGGACGTGGTCGTCCAGCTCCCGGCTCCAGGGCACCACGTCGAGGTGGTTGCCCAGCTTCACCTCGGGCAGAGGCTTGCGCAGGTCGCGACGCATCTCGGTGTACCAACGGCGCGGGAAGAAGGCGCGGGCCGTGAGCATCGCGACGACGTCGTCCATCCCGTCCTCGACGTGCACGACGATCCGGCCTGGGATGTCCTTGCCGGAGGCCGCGAGCCGCTGACGCGCGCGAGCGACCTGCCAGTCCAGGACCGCGGCCCCGATGCCCTGGCGGCGGCGACCCGGATCGACCCCGCCCTCGAGGAACGCGCGGACTGCCCGCTCGTCACCGGGCTGCACCGTCACCGTGCCGTAGGCCCGCAGGTTGCCTTCGCCGTCGAACCCGCCGAGGGAGTTGTTCAGCGGGTCCTTCCAGTCGCCCTCGAAGTTCTCCGCCGCCTCCTCGCGGGTGGTGCGGTATGGCGGGTCGTCGTGGCTCTCGATCCGGATGAACAGGGCGTGGAGGTTGGCGACGTCGGACAACCCGAGCGCGCGCCACGTCAGGCCGAGCTCGGCCGGGGGCAGCACCAGGACGCGCGGCGCGCGGGCCCGCTCCGCGATCGGCTCCGGTACGGGCGTGCTCATGGAGTGACCTTAGCTTGCGATTAAACCTCAGTCGGGTCG
>JAENWO010000134.1 GCA_016649925.1 Actinomycetales bacterium | reverse complement strand
CCTCGCTCTGGTGCCTGCCGGTCCGGCCCCGTTCGACGACGAAGCGACCTGAGGCTTCAGGAGACGGGCGAGATCGCGAGCTTGCGCCCAGCGAGTCCGCGGGAGCGGTGCCCCAGAGCGCGGGCGATGCCGCGCAGCGCCTCGCCGGCAACGGAGTCCTCGTCGCTGAGCACCAGGGGCAACCCGGCGTCCCCGCCCTCGCGCAGCGCGATCTCCAGCGGTACCTGACCCAGGAGCGGCACCTGCGTGCCGAGCACCTCGCTGAGCCGGTTGGCAACGCGCTGACCCCCGCCTGAGCCGAAGAGCTCGAGCCGGGAACCGTCCGGCTGGACGAGCCACGACATGTTCTCGATGACACCGGCGATCCGCTGGTTCGTCTGCTGCGCCATGGACCCGGCGCGTTCGGCCACCTCCGCTGCGGCGAGCTGCGGGGTGGTCACCACGATCAGCTCCGCATCGGGCAGCATCTGCGCGACCGAGATGGCGATGTCACCGGTGCCGGGGGGCAGGTCGAGCAGCAGCACGTCCAGGTCGCCCCAGAACACGTCCGCGAGGAACTGCTGCAGCGCTCGGTGGAGCATCGGGCCGCGCCACACCACGGGACGTCCGGGCTGGGTGAACATCCCGATCGAGATGACCTTCACGTCGGCCACCACAGGCGGCAGGATCATGTCGTCGACCTTCGTCGGCGAGTGCTGGACCCCGAGCATGCGGGGGATCGAGAAGCCGTAGACGTCCGCGTCAAGCACGCCCACCTTGAGCCCGTCGGCGGCCATCGCCGCGGCGAGGTTCGCGGTTACGGTGGACTTCCCGACGCCGCCCTTGCCCGAGGCGATGGCGTAGACCCGGGTGAGGTTCCCCGGCTGGGTGAACGGGATGACCGGTTCGGCGATGCCGCCGCGCAGCTTCGTGCGCAGCCCGGTGCGCTGCTCGTCGCTCATCACGGACATTTGCACGACGGCGCGGGCGACGCCGTCGAGCGCCTCGACGGCGTTCGTCACGTCCTTGGTGATGGTGTCCCTCAGCGGGCAGCCGGCCGTCGTGAGGTTGATGCCGACGGTGACGACGGCGCCGTCGGCGGTCTCCTCGACGTCGATCGAGCGGACCATGTCGAGCTCGGTGATCGGACGGCGGATCTCGGGGTCCAGAACCGACTCCAGAGCTGTTCTCACGCGATCGGATGCCACTGCCATGCTTTGTAGTCTATGTCTGTCGGCGAGGGTGCCCCGCCGCCCCTCCTGTGGGTTGATGGACTACCTCGACGTGATCCGCAGCGAGTCGGCACGGTTCGCGCAGGTTGCCCGCAGCCTCGACCTCGCGGCCAGGGTGCCCGCGTACCCGGACTGGTTCGGTGCGGACCTGCTCTACCACCTTGCGGAGGTCCAGGACTTCTGGAGCCAGATGGTGCTCGGCGCCACGGACACCACGAGCACGACGCTCGCACGTCCCGCCGTCGACGACCTCCTTTCCGTGTTCGAGGCTGCGAGTGCCCGGCTCGTCGCCGCGCTCGAGTCGGCCGACGGGAAGGTGCGACCTGGACGTGGCACGAGGACCACCAGAGCGTCGCGTTCGTGTTGCGGCGGCAGGCGCAGGAGGCGCTCATCCACTGCGTCGACGCCGAGCAGACGGCGGGGTGGACGTGACCCGCCCGCCGGGTGACGTGGCCGTCGACGGCGTCGACGAGATCCTCGCGGCGATGGTCTCCCGCACCTTCAGCTGGGGCACGTTCGTGCCGGGACCGGAGTCCGTCCGGCTCGCCCTCGCAGGACCGGCCGAGGAGCGGGCGCCCCGGGACTGGACGATGGACGTTTCACCGGCGCCGGGCCGGAGTCCGGGACGGCGTGGGACCTCGACGCGGCGGAGCTGACCGGTGCGGGCGAGGTCCCTGAGGCTGGGCCGACCGCTTCGGTCACGGCGCCGGCCTGAAACCTGGACCTGTGGTTGTGGGGCCGTGGCCCCACGCCGCCGCGGGTGAGCGGTGACGCGGGCGTCCTCGAGAGGTTCCGCGCGATCGTCGTCGAGTCGACCCGGTAGGTCAGGACCCGGCGTCAGGTCAGGACCCGGCGTCCCGGGCGCCGAGCTCTCGGCCTTTCCGCTCCTCGAGGATGTCCTCGAGCAGGTTGCGCAGCTCGCCGCGGACGAAGTCGCGGGTGGCGACCTCGTTGAGCGCGAGGCGAAGCGCCGCCATCTCCCGGGCGAGGTACTCCGTGTCGGCCAGGTTCCGCTCCGCCCGCTGCCGGTCCTGCTCGGCGGCCACCCGGTCGCGGTCCGTCTGACGGGCTTGGGCGAGCAGGATGAGGGGAGCGGAGTAGGAGGCCTGCAGCGACAGCATCAGGGTGAGTAGCGTGAAGCCCAGCGCCACGGAGTCGAACCGCAGGTCCTGGGGACCGAACGTGTTCCAGGTCAGCCACGTGGCACAGAACACCGTCATGTAGAACAGGAACCGCGGCGTCCCCATGAACTTCGCGATTCCCTCGGCGATCTTCCCGAAGGCGTCCTCGTCCACGCGTGGCCGCGGCAGCCACCGCCGCCTCGCCTCGAGCGGGGTGTCCAGGCGGTCAGCCATGGTGACCTCCCATCGAGAGGTCGGTGACGTCGTCGTCGGCGTCGCGCCAGTCGTCGGGCAGGAGGTGGTCGAGCACGTCGTCGACGCTCACCGCGCCGAGCAGACGGCGCTCGGAATCCACGACCGGCAGTGCCGTGAGGTTGTAGGTGGCCAGGAGCCGGGTGAGCTTGCCGATCGGGGCGTTCGGGCCGACGGCCTCGATGTCGCGGTCCAGGATCGTGCCGATCACCTCGTGCGGCGGTTCGCGGAGCAGGCGCTGGAGGTGGACGACGCCGAGGAGCCGCCCGGCCGGCGTCTCCAGCGGCGGACGCACCACGAAGATCATCGCCGCGAGGGCGGGGGTGACGTCCTGCCGGCGGGCGTGCGCGAGGGCGGTGGCCACCGACGACTCCGGCGGGAGGATGAGCGGCTCCGTGGTCATCAGACCACCCGCGGTGTAGTCGTCGTAGGCGAGGAGCCGGCGCACGTCCTTCGCCTCGTCCGGCTCCATCAGCTCGAGCAGCTCGCTCGCTTTCTCCGAGGTGAGCTCGCTGATGAGGTCGGCCGCGTCGTCGGGCTGCATGACGTCGAGCACGTCCGCCGCACGCTCCGCGCCCAGCCCGGAGACGATCGAGACACGGTCCTCCTCGCCGAGCTCCTCCAGGACGTCGGCGAGCCGTTCGTCGGGCAGCTCCAAGGCCACCTCGATCCGGCGCGCGTCGGAGAGGTCGTGCAGGACGTCGGCGAGGTCGGCCGGCTTGAGGTCCTCCATCGTCGCCAGGAAGGAGGCGGCGCCCTGCTGGGGGGTGGCCGGAGCGAGGCCGGTGACGTCGTCGATCTCGATGACGAGGGACTCCCCGCGGCTCCACAGGCCACGGTTCGCGGTGGTCTTTCGCCGCACGAAGAGCTTGGTGACGAGCCAGTCCCGGTTGCGCCGCTGCTCGATGGCCGCGTCCTCGATCGCCACGGTGCCGCTGCCGTCGCGCATCTCGACGTGCCGGTCGAGGAGCTCTCCGACGACGAGGGTCTCGGCGCTGCGCTGCTCGAACCGGCGGACGTTGACCAGTCCGGTGGTGATGACGGCGCCGGGGTCGACCGCCGTCACGCGAGACAGCGGCAGGAACACCCGACGGCGGCCGGGCACCTCCACGACGAGGCCCACCGCTCGGGGCGCACCCTTGAGCCGGACGAGGATGACGACGTCGCGCACGCGCCCGACGCGGTCACCGAGGGGGTCGAACACCTCGGTCCCGGCCAGGCGCGCCACGAAGACTCGGCTGGGCGCGCTGCTCACGGCCGTCAGCCTATGCCAGGGCGAAGGTGACGAGGGGGCCCACTCGGGAGATAATGGCCCGCATGTCGACCATGAGAAGTCCGAAAGACCCCCGCCTGGGCGTTCAGCCCCGCGGTGAAGAGATCGCCAGCTACGACACCTACCTCCAGGCGCAGCGTGCTGTGGACT
Organism: Actinomycetales bacterium; assembly: GCA_016649925.1. Classification (GTDB taxonomy): domain Bacteria; phylum Actinomycetota; class Actinomycetes; order Actinomycetales; family Beutenbergiaceae; genus JAENWO01. Next base: position 2,750 of record JAENWO010000134.1, on the reverse strand, counting down.
TCCTCGCGGACAAGGAGTTCGGCGTCAAGGCCGTGACGATCGTGGGAGCGGACCTGAAGATGGTCGAGCGCATCACCGGTCGTCGCACGTATGCCACCGCCGCGCTCCAGGGGACCGCGTCCGGTGCGTACTTCGGTCTCTTCGTCGGCCTCATGCTCATGCTGTTCAGCGCGGGAGGGTCCGCGCTCGGCATCCTCCTGCCGGTCCTGCTCGTCGGTGCCGGCTTCGGCATGCTGTTCGGCGTCGTGTCCTACGCGATGCTGGGTGGCCGGCGGGACTTCACCTCCTCCTCCCAGGTGGTCGCGAGCAAGTTCGCCATCCTCTGCCTTGCGGAGAGTGCCGGTCAGGCCCGCCTGCTGCTCGCCGAGATGCCCGCGAAGATCTCCTAGGAGCGCGCCGGCTACGAGGCGCCGGCTACGAGGCGCCGGCTACGAGGCGCCGGCTACGAGGCGCCCGGCTGAGGGGTCATGGTGGGAACGTGCTGGGCGACCAGGTACCCGTCCAGGTCGAGGACCTCGGTGAACTCCTCGCCCGGGAAGTGGTCGCTCGCGTAGGCCACGACGTCCCGAGGCGGGGTGTTGTAGCTGCCGGAGTGCTGGTTGAGCACCACGTAGTCCGGCACGGGGTTGGCGTTGTTGCCCACCCAGTACACCTGCGTGTGCGGCGCGAGGTACGCCAGGAGGGAGATGTCGGAGTCCACCACCGCGCCGTCGGGGATGAGGGCGAGCGCCTCCCGCGCGCCGTCGGCCTGCCGGCTGTCGGTGTACGTCACAGGATCGGTCAGGCGCCACAGCGGGAACTGCGTGGTGGCGACGAGTGCGAAGAGGACCGCGATGCTCGCGATCCAGGGCGCGGTCGCCTTCATGCGGGGTGAGGAGACCAGCGCGTCGACGAGCGCCAGGAAGACGATCGGCATGAGGACCGCTGAATAGTGCCAGTGGGTGCTCCAGTGGAACGGCACGTCCGAGGTGAGCCGCCACGCGAACGTCGGCAGCGTGACGAGGGCGAGCGGGGAGCGCAGCGCGAGGAAGCCGGTGACGCCGAACACGGCCAGCACGAGGAGCGTCTTCGGTCCGACGCCGGTGAGGAGACCGTCGATCGCGGCGCCTGGGTCGGACAGCAGCAGCGAGACGATCGAGTCGTCGCCGTAGGCCCACACGCCGTCGGGGTTCAGCGCCGGCAGGATGACGTCCGTGGTGAGGACGAACGCCGCCACACCGCCGGCCGTCAGGGCCGCACCCAACCGGCGGGACCCCCGGATCAGGATCACCACGCCGATCGCGGCGACCGTCAGGCCGAGATCCTCCTTCACCAGGAGCAGCGGGAGCGACCACAGGGCGGCGGCGCGGTGGCGTCGACGCACGAGCGCGGCAAGGGAGAGGGCCAGCAGGGGCAGCGCGAGGGCCACCTCGTGGAACTGCGACGCGACCGCGGACTGCAGCCCCCAGGACAACATGTAGGCGAGACCGATGCCGGTGCCGGTCCACCGGCCCAGGTGACGCACGGCGCACGCGGTCACGACGGCGACGGAGAGGCCCACCAGGACCGCCTGGGCCGCGAGCAGCGTCATCCCGGAGGGGAACAGGGCGTAGAACGGGGCGAGCACCACCAGGAGCGGGTGGAAGTGGTCGCCGAGGATCATGAACTCCTCGCCCTTGATGGGGACGACGGGAGTGCGTAGCTCCGCGTAGGTTCGCAGCACCTGCGTGAAGATGCCGAGGTCCCACGAGGGCGTCTCGAACCGCTCCCACTGCCGCCACGAGAAGAGGGTGTACAGGGCGGTGGCGAGCGCACCCACGGCCACCGCCGGCGCCACTCGACCCGTCGTCGGTCCGCGCCGCGTCTCGGGGCGCGCGGCAGTGAGGGTGCTCACCCGGCGAGCGATGCCATCCAGGCCTCGAGGTCCTCGGGACGTCGGGGCAGCGCCGCGGAGAGGTTCTCCACGCCGTCGGACACCACGAGCACGTCGTCCTCGATCCGCACCCCGATGCCGCGGTACTCCGCAGGGACGGTGAGGTCGTCTGCCTTGAAGTACAGGCCCGGCTCGATCGTGAACACCATGCCGGCCTCCAGCTCGGCGTCCAGGTACATCTCCTTGCGTGCCTGCGCGCAGTCGTGCACGTCGAGGCCGAGGTGGTGGCTGGTGCCGTGCGGCATCCAGCGGCGGTGGTGCTGCCCCCCAGGGCTGAGCGAGACGTCCGCGTCGACGGGCAGCAGCCCCCACTCGGCGAGGCGGTGGGCCAGAACCTCCATCGCGGCAGCATGTACGTCGCGGAACCTCAGCCCCGGTCGCGCGACGGCGAAAGCGGCGTCCGCGGCGTCGAGCACCGCGGTGTAGATGCGGCGCTGGACGTCCGTGAAGGTCCCGTCCACCGGCAGGGTCCGGGTGATGTCCGCGGTGTAGAGCGAGCCGACCTCCACGCCCGCGTCGACGAGCACGAGCTCGCCGGAGCGGACGCGACCGTCGTTGCGGATCCAGTGCAGCGTGGTCGCGTGGTCGCCGGCGGCGGCGATCGTGTCGTAGCCGATACCGTTGCCGTCCTCGCGGGCGCGGGCACCGAAGACGCCCTCGATGATGCGTTCGCCCCGCTCGTGCCCGACGGCGCGCGGCAGGGACCGCACGATGTCCGCGAAGCCGTCGATGGAGGCGGCGACGGCCGCACGCAGCTGCTCCACCTCCCACTCGTCCTTGACGAGGCGCAGCTCCGAGAGGGCCTCGGCGAGCGTGGCGTCGGCGAGCGTGGCGTCGG
>JAENWO010000187.1 GCA_016649925.1 Actinomycetales bacterium | reverse complement strand
TGTTCACCGTTCCGTTCGTCTGCGGTGCCACCAACCTCGGCGAGGCGCTGCGCCGGATCACCGAGGGTGCGGCCATGATCCGCTCCAAGGGTGAGGCGGGCACCGGTGACGTCTCGCACGCCACCACCCACATGCGCACGATCCGCGACGAGATCCGCCGTCTGACCTCCCTGCCCGAGGATGAGTTGTACCGCGCGGCCAAGGAGCTCCAGGCGCCGTACGACCTCGTCAAGGAGGTTGCCGCGAACGGCAAGCTGCCCGTCGTCGTCTTCACCGCCGGTGGTATCGCCACCCCGGCCGACGCCGCGATGATGATGCAGCTCGGCGCTGAGGGCGTGTTCGTCGGCTCCGGCATCTTCAAGTCCGGGAACCCGGCCGAGCGTGCCGCGGCGATCGTCAAGGCCACGACCTTCTACGACGACCCCGACGTCATCGCCAAGGTCTCCCGCGGCCTGGGCGAGGCGATGGTCGGCCTCAACGTGGACGACATCCCGGTGCCGCACCGTCTCGCTGAGCGCGGTTGGTGACAGGAGGACCCGACTCCCTGGGTCCGGACTGGGCGATGGGTCCGGACGGGCTGTTCCGGCGGTCCGCCGCCCGGGTCATCCTCCTCGACGAGCGCGACCGTGTGCTGCTCGTGCGCGGACACGACGTCGACCAGCCCGAGCGCACCTGGTGGTTCACCATCGGTGGGGGTATCGACGCAGGAGAGAGCGAACGGGCGGCCGCGGTCCGGGAACTGTTCGAGGAGACCGGTCTGCGGGTCGACCCCGACGCCCTGCAGGGTCCGGTGATCAGCCGCAGCGCGGTCTTCGACTTCGCGCGCCGGCCCGTCCGCCAGGACGAGGTCTTCTTCGTCGCCCGGATCGCCGCACCGGGGGAGCTGACCGACGTCGGTTGGACCGACGTCGAACGCTCCTTCATGGACGAGGCGCGCTGGTGGTCGCTCGAGGACCTCGCGCTCGTCGGGGAGGAGATCTTCCCGGCGGAGCTGTTGGAGGTCGCCACCGACCTGCTCACCGGCTGGGACGGCACCGTCCGACACCTGGCCGAGGGACCCTGAACGTGAGACGGACATGACCCGACCCCTGATCGGCGTGCTCGCCCTGCAGGGCGACGTTCGTGAGCACGTGCGAGCGCTCGAGGCGAGCGGCGCCCGTGCGCTCACCGTCCGACGCGCGAGCGAGCTCACCGCCGTCGACGGTCTCGTGCTGCCCGGCGGGGAGTCCACCACGATCGAGAAGCTGCTGCACACCTTCGACCTGTTCTCCCCGCTGCAGGAGCGGATCGCCGACGGTCTGCCCGTGTACGGCTCGTGCGCCGGGATGATCCTGCTGGCGGACCGCATCCTCGACGGCGCGCCGGGCCAGCGCACCCTCGGCGGTTTGGACGTCACCGTCAGGCGCAACGCGTTCGGCCGGCAGGTCGATTCGTTCGAGGAGGACCTCGACGCGCCGCTCCTGGGTGCCGGCCCCAGTGATCCGGCCCTGCACGCCATCTTCATCCGGGCACCCTGGGTGGAGGAGGCGGGACCCGCCGTCGAGGTGCTCGCCACGGTGAGGTCGGGCCCGGCGGGAGGTAAGATCGTCGCCGTACGTCAGGGCGCCCTGATGGCGACCGCCTTCCATCCGGAGATCAGCTCGGACCACCGTGTCCACGAGGTCTTCGTCGGCCTGGTCGCCTCGCGCCGAGGCTGAGAACGAGGAGGGAAACGATGTCGGGGCACTCCAAATGGGCGACGACCAAGCACAAGAAGGCAGTGGTCGATGCCAGGCGCGGCAAGCTCTTCGCGAAGCTCATCAAGAACATCGAGGTCGCGGCCCGCACCGGCGGCGGTGACCTTAGCGGCAACCCCACGCTCTTCGACGCCGTCCAGAAGGCGAAGAGGTCCTCCGTCCCGAACGACAATATCGACCGTGCCGTCAAGCGCGGTTCGGGGCTCGAGGCCGGCGGCGCCGACTATCAGACGATCACGTACGAGGGCTACGCCCCCGGCGGGGTCGCGGTGCTCGTCGAGTGCCTCACCGACAACCGCAACCGAGCCGCCTCCGACGTACGCGTTGCGTTCACCCGCAACGGCGGTTCGCTCGCGGATCCCGGCAGCGTCTCCTACCTGTTCGCGCGTCGCGGTGTCGTGGTTGTCCCCAAGACGGCCGACCTCACGGAGGACGCCATCCTGGACGCCGTTCTCGACGCCGGCGCCGAGGAGGTCAACGACATCGGCGAGGCGTTCGAGGTGCTCAGTGGGGCGAGCGACTTCGTCGCCGTCCGCACGGCGCTGCAGCAGGCCGGCATCGAGTACGACTCCGCCGAGGCTCAGTTCGTGCCCGCCACCCAGATCGAGGTCGACGCCGACGGCGTCCGCAAGGTCCTGCGCCTCATCGACGCGCTCGAGGACAGCGACGACGTGCAGAACGTGTTCGCGAACTTCGACGCCTCCGACGAGGTGATGGCCGAGCTCGAGGAAGACGACTGAGTGAGCACCGCGCGACGGCGACGGCGTGCGCACCCATCGCACCCATCGGTCCTGCCGGGGGTGGGCAGGGTGTCGATCCTGTTCCTTGTCGGCGGCGGATGTCACAGTGGGGCAGTGACCTTCCGCATCCTTGGCGTCGACCCTGGCCTGACCCGCTGCGGCATCGGCGTGATCGACGCGAGCCCGGGCCGGCGGCTGACGCTTGTCGAGGTCGGTGTGGCTCGGTCCGCGCCCGGCGAGGAGGCGGGCCGACGTCTGATGCTGATCGCGGACGAGCTGGACGCGTGGATCGCCAGGTTGAAGCCGGACGCGATCGCCGTCGAGCGCGTGTTCGCCCAGCACAACGTCCGCACTGTCACCGGCACCGCCCAGGTGGCCGGCCTCGCGATGCTGGCCGCGACGCGGGCCGGTATCCCGCTCACGTTGCACACACCGAGCGAGGTCAAGGCCGCCGTCACCGGCTCCGGTCGCGCTGAGAAGGCGCAGGTGCAGCAGATGGTGCGACGGATCCTCCGGCTGGAGGAGGCTCCCCAACCGGCCGACGCGGCGGACGCCCTTGCGCTGGCCATTACGCATGCGTGGCGCGCACACGCCGTCGGCTCGGTCCGACCGGTAGGCACGGGAGGCCACACGCCGGCTCAGCAGGCGTGGGCCAGGGCCGAGGCCGCGGCCCGCACGGCGGGTCGGTCCCTGGCGCGATGAGACTCGCGCTACCGTTGATGCTCGTACGCATGTTCGTGTGTGGAGGATGGGACGGATGATCGCTTCGGTGCGCGGCCGCGTGGACCACGTCGGCCTGGACGCCTGCGTGGTGGAAGTCGGCGGGCTCGGGTACCGGGTGCTGGCCACCCCCGCGACGCTCGCCACCCTGCGTGCCGGTGCCCAGACGAACTTGGCGACGTCACTCGTGGTGCGCGAGGACTCCCTGACGCTCTTCGGTTTCGCCGAGAGGGACGAGCGAGACATCTTCGAAAAGCTGCAGACCGTCAGTGGTGTGGGCCCGCGCCTAGCCCTCGCGATGCTGGCGGTGCACACGCCCGACGAGCTGCGTCGCGCCGTCGCCGGCGAGGACATCAAGGCTCTGACCCGCGTGCCGGGCATCGGGGAGAAGGGTGCCAAGCGGATCGTGCTCGAGCTCGGCGGCCGGCTCGGTCCCGCCACCGGGGACGTCGTGGCAGCGCCGGCCGCCGCCGCCGGGTCCCGCGGAGACGTGGTGGCCGCTCTGGCCGGGCTCGGCTGGTCCGTCAAGCAGGCGGAGCAGGCGGTGGACCGCGTGCTCGACGACACCTCCGACTCCGTTGGCATCGACACCTCCGACACGGGCGCGGTGCTCCGCGCGGCGCTGCAGGTCCTGGGTGGCGGCGTGCGTGGCTGACCACGACGAGCACCTCCTCGACGCCGAGTCCGACGAGCTGGACCGCGCCGCCGAGGCGGCCCTGCGTCCGCGCCGGCTGGACGAGTTCATCGGACAGGCCGTGGTGCGCGACCAGCTCTCCCTCGTGCTCGACGCCGCGAACGCCCGACGGCACACCCCGGACCACGTGCTGCTCGCCGGCCCGCCCGGGCTGGGCAAGACGACGCTCGCGATGATCATCGCGGCGGAGGTCGAGGGCGCGCTTCGGCTGACCTCGGGCCCCGCCGTGCAGCACGCCGGCGACCTCGCCGCGATCCTGTCCTCGATCCAGGAGGGCGATATCCTTTTCATAGACGAGATCCACCGGCTCGCCCGGCCGGTCGAGGAGATGCTCTACCTCGCGATGGAGGACTTCCGCGTCGACGTCATCGTCGGCAAGGGACCCGGCGCGGCGGCGATCCCGCTGACCCTGCCCCCGTTCACCGTGGTGGGGGCTACCACCCGGTCGGGGTTGCTCCCCGCGCCGCTGCGGGACCGGTTCGGTTTCACCGCGCACCTCGACTTCTACTCGACCGGGGAGCTCGAGCAGGTGCTCCGACGCTCGGCGAAGCTGCTCGGCGCGGAGCTCGCCGACTCCGCCGCCGTGGAGATCGCCTGCCGCTCTCGGGGTACCCCGCGGATCGCCAACCGGTTGCTACGCCGGGTGCAGGACTGGGCGCAGGTCCGCGGCACCGGTGTGCTGGACCTGGACGCCGCGATGCGCGCGCTCGAGGTGTTCGAGGTGGACGTCCGAGGGCTGGACCGCCTCGACCGGTCCGTGCTGCGCGCCCTGTGCCAACGGTTCGGCGGTGGACCGACCGGGCTGACGACGCTGGCTGTTGCCGTGGGGGAGGAGCCCGAGACGGTCGAGACGGTGGCCGAGCCGTTCCTCGTCCGTGAGGGGCTGATGGCCCGCACGCCGCGGGGCCGGGTCGCCACCGTTGAGGGCTTCGCCCACCTGGGTCTGACGCCCCCCGCACGTCTTACGGCCCTCTGGGGCTGACCGAGCGGCGGGGCGATGTTGGTCACTGCCAGGGACGTCACCTAGAATGCGCATCGAACTTCCCCCTTCCTCGTCTGGAGCACTTCTCTCATGGATCCCATCCTCGTAGCCTTTGTGGTGCTCGCCCTCGGCGGCCTGCTCTGGATGAACACCCGCGCGAAGAAGCAGCAGCGGACCCAGGGGGCCTTCCGGGACAACCTGGAGATCGGTCAGCAGGTGATGACGGGCTCCGGCATGTTCGGGGTTATCACGATGATCGACGGCGACGCCGTCACGATCGAGTCGGCTCCCGGCAATGCAAGCGTCTGGTTGCGCGCCGCGATCGCGAAACTCGCCGAGCCGCCGGTGGCCGAAGCTGTCGACGACGACGACGATGATGATGACGACGTCGACGACGAGGTCGATGATGATGATGATGACGTCGACGACGAGGTCGATGATGATGATGACGACGTCGACGACTCGAGCGCACCGCGTACGGACACCACCGGCGACCGCGGCTTCCTCTCGCCGGACGAGCTCCGCAAGCCGTACCGCGAGGGCGACAACAGCTAGGAACGACGCACCCGTCCGTTCCGGGAGATCGTG
>JAENWO010000408.1 GCA_016649925.1 Actinomycetales bacterium | reverse complement strand
GCCGTGCACGCGCAGGGTGACATCAACCGGTTGCGCCACTGAGCACCACGCCTGCTCCCGAGCCGGACCCGAGCACCGGTCCGGAACGGATCCGCGCCCTGGCGCACCCGGTGCGGCTCGAGATCCTGGAGTTCCTCGAGCGGGTCACCGAGGCCACCGCGACCGAGTGTGCCCAGCACACCGGGCAGACGGTGGCGAACTGTTCGTTCCACCTGCGCATCCTCGCCAAGTACGGCTTCATCGCAGCCGCAACGCCACGGGGACGGGAAAAGCCGTGGCGCTCCCGCACCGATGCCCTGGACCTGCGGCCGGACGTCTCCAGCCCCGCGTCCGTGCGCGCCGCGGGTGAGCTCGCGTCGTTGACCCTGGCCCGAGAGGCGGACCGGCTGCGCGCCTACTTCGCCCGGGCGGCCGCGGAGCCGGGGGAGTGGCGGCGGGCGAGCATGCTCACGTCCGACACGTTCTGGGCCACCGCCGGAGAGCTGCGCGCGCTCGCCGACGAGATCATCGCCCTGACCGCCCGCTTCGACGGACGGAGCGAGCCGGCGAACAGACCGCAGGGCGCACGGCTGAGCCGGCTGTTCGCCGCGGTCAACCCCGAGCCGGAGCAGGAGCCGCGTCCCGGGTGTCAGTCCCGGTAGGACGGGTCGATGTCGCCCGGGTCGCGCCCGAGCAGGTGGGCGATCTGCTCCACCAACACGTCCCGCACGAGAGCGGCGATCTCCGCATCACCCTCGGCCCGACCGACGACGGGACGTCGGTAGACGACGATCCGGTGGCTCAGCCCGGCCGGGCCGTCGGCCGGGAAGTACCGTCCGAGCGGGACGGCGCCCTGCTCCCACGGCGCCGGAGCGGACGGTGGGACCTCCTCGACGGCGAACTCCACGCCGTCGAGCTCACGGCCCAGGTGCTTCTCGAGCCGCTCCACCGCGGAGAGGACGGCCTCGTCGAACCGCTCCGCCCGGGTCCGCACCGCCGGGAGCGTGGACGGCAGGAGCGGTCCACGCAGGCCGCGACCACGCCGGTCCCGGCGGCGGCCCGCGCGGCGTGAGGGCAGGACCACGCGACTGACGTCCCGGGACTCCGCGGCCATGACCCCAGCGTGCCAGACCCCGGCCACCCCCAAGCACGCGAGTGCTGGCGTTTCCTCTCATATCTCGAGATTTGAGAGGAAACGCCAGCACTCGATGGGGTGCGCCGCGATCTGGGGGCCCAGGCACCCGGTGCGGCGTGGTAGCCGCACCCATGCCCCCGGCGCGGGTAACGTGGCCTCTCGTGAGACCGACCCGCCAGTGCACGCGCTCCACCTGCTCGGCCCCTGCCGTGGCGACGCTCACGTACGTCTACGCCGACTCCACGGCCGTCCTCGGCCCGCTCGCCACGCACGCCGAGCCGCACACGTACGACCTGTGCGCACCGCACGCCGAACGGCTCACCGTGCCACGCGGCTGGGACGTGGTGCGCCTCGCCACCGAGTTCGAGCCCGCCGCCCCCAGCTCGGATGACCTGCTCGCCCTCGCCGACGCCGTCCGTGAGGCCTCCCGGGCGACACCCTCGCCGTCGGTCCCCGCCGCTCGTGGCCAGTTCGCGGCACCGGCGTCGGTGACCGCACCGCGCCAGGCTCCGGAGGTCGGCCGGCGCGGCCACCTGCGTGTGATCCGTGGGGACGGCGAATAGCTCCGGCCCGATCGGCCGGTAGGCTCGGCGTCGTGCCAGATCTGAGTGCCATCGTCAAGGCGTACGACATCCGCGGGGTCGTCCCGGATGAGTTCGACGCCGACACCGCCCGCGCCCTGGGCGCCGCGTTCGCCGACGTCGTCGCGCACCCCGCCGGGCGCACCACCGTGGTGATCGGCCACGACATGCGGCCCTCGTCCCCGGAGCTGTCCGGTGCGTTCGGTGAGGGAGCGGCCTGGCGCGGCGTGGACGTCGTGCTCATCGGCCTGTGCTCCACCGACGGGCTCTACTACGCCTCCGGCGCGATGGATGTCCCTGGTGCGATGTTCACCGCGAGCCACAACCCCGCCCAGTACAACGGGATCAAGATGTGCCACGCCGGCGCGCGACCCGTGGGGCAGGACACCGGCCTCTCGGACGTGCAGAGGCTCGCCGCCCAGTACCTCGACGAGGGCATCCCGGCCGCCGCCGAGACCGGCACCTTGACCGAGCGGGACATGCTCGCGCAGTACGCCGCGTACCTGCGCTCTCTCGTCTCGCTCGACGGCATTCGACCGCTCAAGGTGGTCATCGACGCCGGGAACGGGATGGCCGGGCTGACCGCAGGCGCCGTCCTCGGCACCGACGCGGGCCTGTCCGATCTCGGCCTCGACATCGTCCCGATGTACTTCGATCTCGACGGCACGTTCCCGAACCACGAGGCGAACCCGCTCGACCCCGCGAACCTGATCGACCTGCAGGCCGCCGTCGTCGCGGAGCAGGCCGACATCGGGCTCGCCTTCGACGGGGACGCGGACCGCTGCTTCGTCATCGACGAGCGCGGCGGAGCGGTCAACCCGTCCGCGATCACGGCGCTCGTGGGCCTGCGGGAGCTGGCCAAGGAGAAGGCGGCCGGCCGTCAGGCGACGATCATCCACAACCTCATCACCTCCCGCGCGGTGCCCGACCTCGTCGAGGCCGCCGGTGGCAAGGCGGTCAGGACGCGGGTGGGCCACTCGTTCATCAAGGGACAGATGGCGGAGCACGACGCCGTCTTCGGGGGCGAGCACAGCGCTCACTACTACTTCCGCGACTTCTTCTTCGCCGACACCGGCATGCTCGCCGCGATGCACGTGCTGCAAGCCCTCGGGACCGGATCCCCGACGTTGTCGGAGCTCTCCGAGATGTACACGCCGTACGCGAGCTCGGGTGAGATCAACTCCCGCGTCACGGACGCCGGTGCCTCGCGCGCGCGGGTGCTCGAGGCATTCGGTGAGGACATCGCCGCCGGCGTGGTCACGGTCGAGGAGTTCGACGGTCTGACGTTCAGCCACTGGCACGAGAATCCCCGCTGGTGGTTCAACCTGCGCGCCTCCAACACCGAGCCGCTGCTTCGGCTCAACGTGGAGGCCGAGGACTCCGACATCATGG
>JAENWO010000359.1 GCA_016649925.1 Actinomycetales bacterium | reverse complement strand
GGGGAGAACGTCTCCGACCGCTTCGTGGTGCCGACCGTGGCGTCCGCCGTCGACGTCGTGGTCCACCTCGACCTCGACAGCACCGGGCGTCGCCGGGTGCGCGAGATCGTGTCTCTGTCGGGGCGCGTCGAGAACGGCGTGATCGAGACCTCGCCGTTGTACGAGAGCCGCGGTACGCGCCTGGTCCGGGCCGACGGCTTCCCACCCCATCAGGACAGGTTCTCCCGGGCCGGTTTCGACCTCGGCTCGCTGCTGGGCAGCGGATCGGGCGGGTGAGTGAGTGTCCGTGGGAACGGTGGCCGGTCTCCTGCTCGGTACGGGGCTGCTGAGCATCTGGTGGTCCTTCTGGCCGTCGGTCCCACGCACCGCCTCGACCGGCTCGCGGTGGGCGGACCGGACCCAGGACCTGCTTGTGCAGGCCGGGATGCCAGGCGTCAGCACACCGGCCTTCGTGGGGACATCCGTGGCGATCGCGGTGGGTACGATGGTGATCGGGTTGGCGGTGACCGCCGCACCGACGATCGCGGCCAGTTTCGCGGTGCTCGCGGCCCTCGCTCCCGCCGCCTATGTGCGCTCGCGAGCGCGCCGACGCCGCACAGAGCTGCGTGAGCTCTGGCCGGAGGTCGTCGACGACCTCACCTCGGGCATCCGTGCCGGGATGTCGCTGCCGGAGGCGCTGATCAGCCTGTCGGAGCGTGGTCCGGGACCGATGCGGGCGGAGTTCACGGCCTTCGCCGAGGACTACCGGGCCACTGGCCGGTTCTCCGACTCGCTCGATCGGCTGAAGGCGCGCTTGGCGGACCCTGTCGCCGACCGTCTCATCGAGGCGCTGCGGATCACGCGTGACGTCGGCGGGACGGACCTCGGGCGCCTGCTGCGCACCCTCTCCCAGTTCCTGCGGGACGACCTCCGTGCTCGGGGCGAGCTCGAGGCGCGGCAGTCCTGGACGGTGAACGGGGCGCGGCTCGCAGCCGGCGCGCCCTGGTTCGTGCTGGCGCTGCTGAGCAGCCGGCCGGAGACAGCGGCAGCCTTCAACTCCGGTGCGGGGGCTCTCGTCCTGCTCCTCGGCGCGGCCTCGTCTGCGGTCGCCTACGGGCTGATGGTACGGATCGGGCGACTGCCCGAGGACGTCCGGGTTCTTCGATGAGCGGGCTCCTGGACACACCGGTGTTCGCCGGAGCGGGGCTGGGACTCGTCCTCGGCGTCGGACTCTGCCTGGTTCTCTGGCGCCTGGCCGCCCGACGGGTCCGGCTCATCGACCGCGTTTCCCCCTACCTTCGCGACCGGCCGACGACGTCCCGGTTGCTCATCGAGCAGCAGGCCGTCACCCCGTTCCCCACGCTGGAGCGCATGCTGCGTCCCGTGATGGGCGATGCGGCCCGGATGCTTGAACGCATCGGCAGTCCGGCGGCGAGCATCCGCCGACGCCTCACGCGGGCCGGCAGCGGACTGTCCATCGAGCAGTTCCGCGCGGAGCAGGTCGTCTGGGCGACGCTCGGCCTGGCCGCAGGTCTGGTCCTCGCCGTCGTCATCGGCACCACGCGTGGCGTCGCGCTCGTACCACTCCTGGGCGTCGTGGCCCTCAGTGCCCTCGGTGGAGCCCTCGCCCGCGACCAGCTCCTCAGCCGCCAGGTCAACGCTCGCGAGCAACGCATGATCGCCGAGTTCCCCACGGTGGCCGAACTCCTCGCGCTCGCCGTGGGTGCGGGGGAGTCGCCGGTCGCCGCCCTGGACCGGGTCGCGCGGACCACCCGCGGCGAGCTGGCCGCAGAGATCCGCGCCACGCTCGCGGACGTCCGCTCGGGCGTGCCGCTGACCCAGGCCCTCGAGCGGATGGCCGGGCGTACGGACCTCGCCAGCGTCTCCCGGTTCACGGAGGGAGTGGCCACCGCGGTAGAACGCGGGACACCCCTCGCCGACGTCCTGCGGGCGCAGGCCCAGGACGCGCGCGAGGTGGGACACCGCGCGCTGATGGAGGCGGGTGGCCGCAAGGAGGTCTACATGATGATCCCGGTGGTGTTCCTGCTGCTCCCGGTGACTGTCCTGTTCGCAGTTTTCCCCGGCCTGTCCGTCCTGAGGATCGGCCTGTGATCGAAAGGTGCACGATGAGAACCTGGAAGCAGTACTGGCAAGGACGGCTGCGCGATGATGCCCAGCGGGGTGACGTGCCCGGCTGGGTCCTCATCACGCTCATGACTGCTGGGCTGGTGGTGCTCATCTGGGCACTGGCGGGCGCCGCGCTGACCGAGGTGTTCGAGACGGCGATGCAACGCGTCCTGGGGGCATGAGCAGCGAGGGCGATCGGCGAACCGAGCGTGGCTCGGCGATCGTCGACTTCCTCCTCGTGTCACTCCTCGTCACGGTGCTCGTCCTCGGCGTGATCCAGCTCGCCCTCACCCTTCACGTGCGGACGATCCTCATCGACAGCGCTGCGGAGGGCGCCCGGTACGGCGCACTGGAGGGCAACGGCCTCGCCGCCGGCGAACGCCGCGCCGCCGAGCTCATCTCCTCCACTCTGCCGGACGCGTACGCGCGTGATCTCAGCGCGGGATACGTCAGCTACGGGGCCATGACGCTCGTCGAGATCCGGGTGAGTGCGCCGATGCCAGTCCTCGGGCTCCTCGGGCCGTCCGGTGTCATCGCGGTGACCGGACGGGCAGTGCAGGAGTGAGAGCGGTGGAGAGGTGAGCCTCGCGCGCTGGGTGCGTCGCCGGCTCGACGGCGGCACGAACGCCGAGCGCGGCAGCGCCGTCGTGGAGTTCCTCGGCATCTCCCTGCTCCTGCTCGTCCCGCTCGTCTACCTCATCGTCACGCTCGGACGGATCCAGGCGGCGAGCTTCGCCGCCGAGGGCTCGGCTCGGGAGGCGGGTCGGCTGATCGCCCAGGCACAGACCATGGAGGAGGGCCTCGCCTACGCAAGCATCGCCGTCGAGCTCGCGTTCGCCGACCAAGGGTTCACGGTCGACGGCGAGGACGCCCTGCACGTGACGTGCCAGGCAGATCCGTGCCTGACCCCGGGCGCCTTCGTCCACATCACCGTCGATACCGGCGTCGCCCTGCCCGGTGCTCCAGCCTTCATGCGGCCCGTGCTGCCCGTGGAGGTGGCCATCAGCGCCGACGCGATGACCGCCGTCGGTGACTTCCGGGAGGCACCGTGAGCATGCGGCTCCTGCGTCCGCCACCGGCCGACCAGCGGCAGGACGGCCAGATCATGCTGCTGTCCCTCATCTACGGCCTGGTCGCGCTCGCACTCGTGCTCGTCGTGGTCGCCGTCTCCACCGTCTACCTCGAGCGGAAGCGGCTGCTCGCGCTCGCCGACGCACTCGCCGTCGATGCTGCGGACGCCATCGACGTCGACGCCTTCTACACGGCCGATCGCGGGGACGAGCTCGACCTCCCCCTGACCGACGACTCGGTGCGGGGCGCGGTCGAGGAGTACCTGGTCGCGGCGCCGGCCGGCCTCACGCGGGAGTTCGACGACTTCGCGGTGATCGACCCGACCGGCACGCCCGACGGCGACGTGGCCGAGGTCAGCCTCTTCGCCACGGTGCGTCCGCCG
>JAENWO010000129.1 GCA_016649925.1 Actinomycetales bacterium | reverse complement strand
GCCCGCCGGCCGGGTCGAGCACGACGAGCTCCTCCTGGCCGGCGACGAGCAGGCGCCCGTCACGGGACGGCACGACGGCGCCGACCGTCCCGTCCAGGTCGTGCCGCGCGACGACCTCGACGACCTCGCCGTCGAGTACGCCCTCCAGCACCGCGCCACCCTCGATGTCCACCCAGAGCACGCGCTCGCGTGCGGCGTCCCACACCGGGCCCTCAC
Source organism: Actinomycetales bacterium (assembly GCA_016649925.1). Lineage (GTDB taxonomy): Bacteria > Actinomycetota > Actinomycetes > Actinomycetales > Beutenbergiaceae > JAENWO01. The sequence continues at coordinate 6,730 of JAENWO010000129.1, read as the reverse complement.
CGAGCTCGTAGGCGTCGAAGGACGCGGGACGAGCCCGCAGAGGGGGTCTCGGACGGGTGGATGCGCGGGTAACCTGCATGGTGTCCGAAGACTATTCGAGAATCCGCGAGGTGGAAGAGCAACCATGCCCGAGCAGCGCAGCTCCCAGTGGTACGCGAGTGACGACAAGAACTCCTACATCCACCGGGCGTGGATGCGGCGAGGGCTGCCCGCCCACGCCTTCGACGGCCGGCCCCACATCGCGATCGCGAACACCGCCTCGGACCTCACGCCCTGCAACTCGCACCTGGGTGAGGTGGCCGACGCCGTCAAGAACGGCGTGTACGAGGCCGGCGGCATCCCGCTGAACCTGCCCGTGGTGTCCCTCGGTGAGACGCAGGTGCGGCCCACCGCGATGCTCTGGCGGAACATGGCCGCGATGGCCACCGAGGAGATGCTGCGCGCCAACCCGATCGACGGCGTCGTGCTGCTCGGCGGATGTGACAAGACGATCCCGTCCCTGCTCATGGCGGCCGCGTCGGTGAACCTGCCGGCGGTCGTCGTGCCCGGTGGCCCGATGCTCACCGGCACGTTCCAGGGGGTCGCCCTCGGGTGCGGGACCGACGTGTTCCGCCTCAGCGAGGAGGTTCGCGCCGGCACGTTGGACCGGGAGCAGTTCATCCGCTCGGAGTCCTCGATGATCCGAAGTCGCGGGCACTGCAACACGATGGGGACCGCGTCCACCATGGCGCTCGTCGCCGAGGCGCTGGGCACGATCATCCCGGGGCTGGCCGGTACGCCCGCACCGGACGCCCGGCTGCTGGAGAACGCGCACGCCACCGGTCGGCTCGCCGTCGAGCTCGTCGCGGAGCAGCGCCGGCCGAGCGACATCCTCACCCGCGGCTCCTTCCAGAACGCGATCGTTGCGCTCGCCGCGATCGGTGGCTCGACGAACGCCGTCGTGCACCTGCTGGCGATCGCCGGCCGGCTGGGCATCGACCTGACCCTGGACGACTTCGACCGGATCGGCTCCAACGTCCCGCTGCTGGTGAACCTGCAGCCGGCCGGGCGCTACCTGATGGACGACCTGCAGCGGGCCGGTGGCCTGCTCGCCGTCCTGCGGGAGGTGAGGGACCTGTTGGACCCGACGGCGCTGACCGTCACCGGCCGGCCGCTCGTGGACCACCTCGACGACGCGCGCATCTGGGACGAGGAGGTCATCCGGGTCCGCGAGTCCCCCATGCAGGCCGAGGCCGGTATCGCGGTGCTGTACGGCAACCTCGCCCCCGACGGTGCGATCATCAAGCCGGCCGCCGCCACCCCGCGCCTGCTCAAGCACCGTGGCCGGGCGATGGTGTTCGACACGGTCGAGGACATGCACGCCCGCATCGACGATCCCGCACTCGACGTCGACGAGAACAGCGTGCTCGTGCTGCGCGGTTGCGGCCCGAAGGGCTACCCGGGCATGCCGGAGGTGTCCAACATGCCTCTGCCCAAGAAGCTGCTGGAGCAGGGTGTGCGGGACATGGTGCGCGTCTGCGACGGCCGGATGAGCGGGACGGCGTACGGCACGGTGGTGCTGCACGTCGCGCCCGAGGCGGCCGCGGGTGGGCCGCTCGCGCTCGTGCAGACCGGTGACTACGTGGTGCTCGACGTCGAGGCCCGTCGGCTGGACCTCGACGTCCCCGCGGCCGAGCTCGCCCTGCGCGTGCCGAACGACGCGACGCTGGCCGGGTTCGCGGCGCCCCAGCGCGGCTGGGAGCGGCTCTACATCGACCACGTGCTGCAGGCCGACACCGGCGCCGACCTGGACTTCCTGCTCGGTGCGAGCGGGCCGGACGTCTCCCGCGAGTCGCACTGACGTCGGCGGTCTACCCGCGGGGTGGGACGACGATCTATCCCCGCGAGAACCAGACGCTGCTGGGCCTCTTTCCGGGCTCCGTCGTGCGAGCTGTTGACGCAGTGCCTGCGTTCACGGCGTTCTCCACGGAACGCGCGTCCGGAGGGCCGGTCGTGTTCGACGGTCTCGTGATCGACCTGAACCGGGAATCGACGGTGCCCCCGCCGGATCTGACCCCGGAGGAGAACGACGTCGGCGCGCACGTCGGGGTCGGCATCTACTACCTCGGAGCCGGTGTGGGGGGCCGCGGCAATCGTGTGGTGAACTCTGAGATCCGAGGGGGGTGGCAGTTCGGCCTCGTGCTCCAGAGACCTGACATCGTGGACGTCCTCGACATCGAGATCGAGAACACTCGGATCCACCAGTGCAGCGGTGGAGTCGCGATCTTCCAAGCGACGGCGACCCAGGTGACGAGCAGCACGCTCGAGCACAACACGCGCGTCGAGGAGCCCAAGTCCAATGGGATCTCGATCGTGCACTCGGGTGACATCAGCCTCAGCGGCTGCTCCGTGATCGAGAACGGCCGCCACGGGATCCTCTTCCAGAGTTGCTGGGACTTCCGGGTCATCGACCGTGTGTCGAACGGCAACGGGTTCGATCCGGGAGCCGGTCGCGACCAATACGGCTGGGGAATCGTGGTGGGTCGAGGGGGAGATCACGGGTACGCCCACGACAACAGCACGAACTTCGTGATCTCCAACAACCAGTGCCACGACAACTGGCGTAGTGGCATCACACTGGATCCGACCAAGCACGACGAGAACTGGCTTCCCCAGAACACGATGGGCGCTGTGGTCGGCAACGTCTGCTCGAGCAGCGGCGAGGCGGGAGTTCACGGCATCCAGCTGAACAGGACCGACAACGTGACCGTTGTCGGGAACATGTGCTACGGCATGCCGAACTCCGGCATCGTCGTGACTCGGGCGACGAATGCCCTCGTCGCCGGCAACATCATCAACTCCGTCGCGGCCGCCGTCGAGTACGGCCACCACGTCGTCGGCCCCAACCACAGCTACGGGAATGGACGCGAGGATCTGAGCGTCGTCGAGACGAACCAGGTCGACGTCGCGGTGCTCGAGCCCCGCGAGCGTCTGGCACTGAGCGCCCCGCACGTCGGATTCTTCGGCGCTCCCCCCGCACCCCAGCCCGCGGCGTACGACGTGCAGGTGACGTCAACGGACCGGAGCTACGACGCGGCGGCCACCGAGGTCTCCGAACCCGCCAACGTTCTTGGGACCCTGATCGCGGATCTCCGGTCGCTCGGACTGATCGGATGAGACTGGAGGGCCCGTCGGCCCGGCTGAGACGTTGCCGTGCACCGTTGGGACCCTTGCCGGGGGCGGCGACACCCTCGAAACTCCGGCTCCTCGCGGCTACTGATCGGCAACCAGGAACGCGCACCGGGGTCCGGGAGCCCGGCTGAGCCGGGTGTCGAGCGTGGCGAGGGTCGTGTCCAGGGACTCGGCCAGCGCGACATACCAGGCGTCGTAGGCCGTGATGTTCTCGCGCAGTTCCCAGATCCGCGCCGAGCATGGTGCGAAGGGGAACAGTTCCAGCCGCAGTGAGTCGAACTCGCTGCGCGCGAGCGTGGCGGTATCGGTGGAGAGATCCCTGAGGAGGGAGGCCCGTCTGAGGATGTTGCTGACTTCGGCGGGTAGCAGATGGGGTGCGGCAAGCGCGTCGGAGCGCAGCACATGTGAGGCCCATCTGCCGGTGGGTCCGGCATCGATCAGGGCGGCGACGACCGTCGATGCGTCGACGACGATCACTCCCGGTCCAGGTCGCGCAGCTCGAGGATCCGCTGGGCACCGATGACCTGAGGGTTGGCCGCCTTGCGCGCGTCCACCCGCGCGAGCCAGACCTCCACATCCGGCTCGCGTGAGACGTCGATCAGGCGCTTGCTGAGGTACTCCTGCAGCGATCGACCCGAGGCTGCAGCGCGGGCCGCGAGCTCGTCAACGGTCTCGTCCGGCAGGTTCCGGATCGTGATGGAGCGGGGCATGCCGCCATTGTGCTGCCGGCAGCAGCATTTTGCAAGCATCGATCGGCTAGCGCGCCGTGATCTCGCCCGCCCCGCTGATCTCGCTGCGCACGACCTGTGCACCACCGGTGTGGACGATCGAGCCGGCGCCGGAGATCTCGGCGTCGAGCGTGTCGGTGACGCGGACGTCCACGTCGCCCGCCCCGCTGATCTCGATCGTGGCCCGCTCGGACCCGAGGTCCTCCCCCGCGTACTCCCCGGAGCAGATCAACCGTCAACCTCGCCTCCAGCTCGCTGTGGGTGAGGCTTCCGGCCTCCTGATCACCCAGGAACGAACAGACCTGCTCGAAGCGGTCGCGGCTCGTACTGAAGGCAGTGTCGGCACAGCTGTCGGTCATGGGATCTCCTCCTGATCGGTGTTCTTTCAGTGTGGCCGCTGTAGGATCAGGATCGGTGGACATCCGCCCCGCCCCGCCGGCAGGAGAAGACGCCATGAGCAAGCCAGCGCAAGGACCACCCTTCGCCGCGACCCGCAAGGCCCTCGCCGAGGCACTCGCCGAGATCGACGGGCTGCTACCCGGATCGGTCGTGGTACGGCTGATGCGCTGCGGCAAGCCCAACTGTGCCTGCAAGGCAGACCCGCCGGCCCTGCACGGCCCCTACACCCAGTGGACCCGCACCGTCCGTGGCAAGACCGTCACCAAGCTCCTCACCGACGAGCAGCTCGCCCGCTACCAACCCTGGTTCGACAACAGCCGACGACTCCAAGACCTCGTCGCCAAACTCGAGATCGTCTCGCTCCAAGCGATCGGCACCGCCGATCAGTTGACCACCAAGACCGCTACCCCGCACTCGACGCCGGCCCGGAAACGCCGGAAAACCCACACATAGCCCCTGTCCGGCACGGAATCCCCGCCCACCAGCCCCCACGATCAGCCCGCCCGCATCACCACTGGAGCACCAACACCCTGCCCACGGCCCCGATCAGCGGCTCCCAAGCGTCCCTCCAGGGGAGCCGCACCCAACTGACTCAGCCAGCGTCGGTCTCCGTTGCGGCCAGGTCCTCGGCGTCGATGATGCGGTAGGCGTAGCCCTGCTCGGCGAGGAAGCGCTGGCGGTGGGCCGCGAAGTCCTGGTCCACGGTGTCGCGGGTGACGATCGCGTAGAAGTGCGCCGTGCGGCCGTCGGCCTTGGGACGCATCACGCGGCCGAGTCGCTGCGCCTCCTCCTGGCGGGACCCGAACGCGCCGGACACCTGGATCGCGATCGACGCCTCGGGCAGGTCGATCGAGAAGTTCGCGACCTTGCTCACCACCAGGGTGGTGATCTCGCCGGTGCGGAACGCGGCGTAGAGCCGCTGTCGCTCCGGCACCGTGGTGGCGCCGGTGATGACGGGCGCGCCGACCTTCTCCCCGAGCTCGGTGAGCTGGTCGAGGTATTGGCCGATGATGAGGATCTGCTCGCCCTCGTGCTTCGCGACGAGCTGCCGGACGACGTCGATCTTGCCCTTCGCCGACGCCGCCATCCGGTAGCGGTCCTCCGGCTCGGCCGTTGCATAGGCCATCCGCGCGGGGTGCGGCATGTCCAGCCGCACCTCGACGCAGTCCGCCGGGGCGATGTAGCCCTGCGCCTCGATGTCCTTCCAGGGCGCGTCGTAGCGCTTCGGCCCGATGAGTGAGAACACCTCGTCCTCACGGCCGTCCTCGCGCACCAGGGTCGCGGTCAGCCCGAGCCGACGGCGTGCCTGCAGGTCCGCGGTCATCCGGAAGATCGGGGCGGGGAGGAGGTGGACCTCGTCGTACAGGATGAGCCCCCAGTCGCGTGCATCGAGCAGCTCGAGGTGGCGGTAGACGCCCTTCCGCTTCGTGGTCAGCACCTGGTAGGTGGCGATCGTGACGGGGCGGATCTCCTTGCGCGAGCCGGAGTACTCCCCGATCTCGTCCGCGGTCAGCGAGGTCCGCTTGATGAGCTCGTCGCGCCACTGCCGGGCGCTGACGGTGTTCGTGACGAGGATCAGCGTGGTCGTCTTCGACTGGGCCATCGCCCCTGCACCGACGAGCGTCTTGCCCGCTCCGCAGGGCAGGACGACGACGCCGCTCCCGCCGTGCCAGAAGCTCTCCACCGCCTCGTTCTGGTAGGGCCGAAGGCTCCAGCCGGTTTCGTCGAGGTCGATGTCGTGCGCCTCGCCGTCGACGTAGCCGGCCAGGTCCTCCGCGGGCCAGCCGAGCTTGAGCAGCACCTGCTTGAGGTGGCCGCGCTCGCTGGGGTGCACGACGACGCTCGTTTCGTCCAGCCGTGCTCCCACGAGGCCGGCGGTGCGCTTGGACTTGAGCACCTCCTCGAGCACGGGCCGGTCGAGGGCGTGGAGCACCAGGCCGTGCACGGGGTCCGTCGTCAGCTGCAGGCGGCCGTAGCGCGACATGGTCTCGGCGATGTCGACGAGCAGGTTGTGCGGCACGGGGTAGCGCGAGTACTCGAGCAGGGTGTTGATGACCTGCTCGGCGTCGTGCCCGGCGGCGCGCGCGTTCCACAGGCCCAGCGGAGTGAGCCGGTAGGTGTGGATGTGCTCGGGCGCGCGCTCGAGCTCGGCGAACGGGGCGATCGCCCGACGGCACGCCGGAGCGAGCTCGTGGTCGATCTCGAGGAGGAGGGACTTGTCGGACTGCACGATGAGGGGGCCGTCGGGCATCCGTCCATTCTCCCTCACTCTCGGGTGCCGCCCGACCGCGGGCCTGCGCTGCACGCGAAATCACCGTCCCCGCCCGACGGCGAGGGAGGCTCTTGGCTGCTGCTTCCCCCTTCGGCAGGGGTCGGGCTCAGAACACCCAGCTGCACGCCGGCGCGAGGGGTCGGGCTCAGAACACCCAGCT
>JAENWO010000222.1 GCA_016649925.1 Actinomycetales bacterium | reverse complement strand
GTCTGGGTCGACGGGATCCACCTCAAGGTCCGCCTGAGCCCAGGACAAGGTGTGCCTGCTGGTGATGATCGGGGTTCGCGCCGACGGCACCAAGGAACTGATCGCGCTGGCCGACGGGCACCGGGAGTCGACCGAGTCGTGGGCCGACCTGCTGCGTGACTGCCGGCGCCGCGGCATGAGGGCGCGGGTGCTCGCCGCCGGTGACGGCGCGCTCGGGTTCTGGGTCGCGCTACGGGAGGTCTTCCCGCAGACCCGTGAGCAGCGGTGCTGGTTCCACAAGATCGCCAACGTGCTCAACGCCCTGCCGAAGTCGACCCAGCCAGGCGCGAAGGCCGCCCTGGCCGAGATCTGGGGAGCCGAGGACCGCGAGCACGCCGAGCAAGCGGCGAGGTCGTTCGCGACCGAGTACGGGGTCAAGTGGGCCAAGGCGGCCGCGAAGATCACCGAGGACCTGGACGTGTTGCTGGCGTTCTATGACTACCCGGGCCGAGCACTGGGTCCACTTGCGCACCACGAACCCGATCGAGTCGACATTCGCGACCGTCCGGCTGCGCCAGCGCGTCACCAAGGGACCCGGCTCGAGGGCTGCCGGAGTCGCGATGGCGTTCAAGCTCATCGAGTCCGCGCAAGCCCGGTGGCGGGCCGTGAACGCCCCCCACCTCGTCGCGCTCGTCCGAGCCGGGGCGAAGTTCGAGAAAGGCAAACTCGTCGAACGACCCGACGAATCAGGAGGTGACCAGCAAGTCGCGTGACACGCCGATCCACAGGTCTTGACTATTCCTCCCGGCCACCCTGGAGGAGGCGTTCGGCATCGAGCCGGCCTACGACTACCCCCTCTCCCAGGCGCACGCGGAGGCACTGACCGACTACTTCATGGACGTCTACTCCCCCGGCCGGAGCAGCCGCAACGTGCTGCGCAACTTCGAGGGTTTCATCGTCGACGGCCCGGAGTACCTCACGGTGTTCGACGGCGCCTCGGGCGCCGAGCTCCAGACGGTGGACTACAAGCCGGAGCGGTACGACGACGGCCTGATGTGGGGCGACTACGCCATGTCGCGGATCGAGCCCGGCAACCGGGTGGACCGCTTCCTGTCCAGCGTCGCGTACCTCGACGGCACCCACCCCTCGGCGGTCTTCGCCCGCGGTTACTACACCCGCTCAACCATCGTCGCCTACGACTGGGACGGGGAGCAGATCAGCGAACGCTGGTCGGTGGACAGCGGCTGGACACCGATGACCAACCCGTTCAACGACGGGCCCCACGGCCGGGACGGCACCGACCCGGAGTTCGGCACGATCACCACACAGGGTGACCACTCGGTCAGTGCCGCCGACGTCGACGGTGACGGCAGGCACGAGATCGTCTACGGCGCGGCCACGATCGACGACGACGGGAGGCTGCTCTACAGCTCCTTCGACGAGCTGCCGGAAGGCAGTGCGGACCCGGGCGCCGTCGTAAGGCTCGGTCACGGTGACGCCATGCACGTCACGGACATCGACCCGGCCCGGCCCGGCCTGGAGTTCTACGGCGTCTTCGAGGGGGGACCGTGGGCACCCTACGGCTACGCCCTGCGTGACGCCGCCACCGGTGAGGTCCTCTACGGCGCCTACTCAGGCCGGGACACCGGCCGAGGCATGGTCGGCGACGTCGTTCCCGAGGAGCCCGGTCTGGAGACCTGGGCGGTGGACCTGCGCACCGCCGACGGCCGCCTGATCAGCACCGCCCGTCCCGGCACCAACCAGAGCATCCGGTGGGCCGCGGACATGACCACGCAGATCGTCAACGGCTCCGGCAACAGCACACCGACGATCGACGACTGGCAGCGCGGCCGGCTCCTGACCGCCACCGGCACGAGGACGAACAACAGCACGAAGGGCAACCCCTCGCTCGTGGCCGACGTCTTCGGTGACTGGCGTGAGGAGCTGCTCGTGCGCACGGAGGACAGCAGCGCGATCCGGATCTACCTCTCCACCGAGGTGACCGACCGCAAGCTGTACACCCTCATGCACGACGTGCAGTACCGCGCCGAGGTGGCTCGTCAGCAGACGGTCTACAACCAGCCGTCGTACACGAGCTTCTACCTGGGCTCGGACATCGACTGGTCTCAGGTGCCGCAGCCGCACTACTGGGCTCCGGGAAGCGTCGAGGCGCTGCTCTCCGACCTCGAGGGCTACGTGGCCTCGGGCGAGCTCGACGGACCGCTCGTGCAACAGCTGTCGAACGCCCTGGTCCAGGCGCAGCACCACCTCGACGCGGGGCGCACCGCCTCGGCGGTCGACGCGCTGGAGCGGTTCCTCAGCCACCTCGACCGCCCCAAGGCGTCGGACATGCTGACCGAGGAAGCCCGGGCGAGCCTGGCCCACGAGGCCCGGACGGTCATCGAGATGCTGTCCTGACCGTACCCAGGGACCGCCGCCTCAGTCGGCGGCGGTCCCTGGGACGGTGGGCAGCCCGGCGGCGCGCAGCTGGTCCTCGAGATGGAAGACCTCCTCCAGCAGCTCGAACCCCTCGTCCGGGTTGCCGAGATCGACGAAGAATCGTTCCATGGTGGCCTGCCAGCGGGGGTTGACGGCGGTGCGGGTCATCGCCTCCTGAGCCGCGGCGTAGTCGTCCGTCTCGAGGTGGCCCACGAGGAGCCCGTCGTCGGAGAGGTAGAGCGAGTAGCTCCGCCACCCGGTGTCGCGCAGCGCCTCGAGCATCTCGGGCCAGACGTGGGCGTGAGCCGTGCGGTACTCCCCGAGCCGGTCCGGACGGACCCTCGAGATGAAGCAGATCCTGGTCATCGCGTCTCCTCTGCCGAGCTGTCGAGCCGCTCCACCCGGAGGTTCGCGTACTCGGCGATCATCGGGGCCATCTGTCGCAGACCGATCTTCCCACCGGCCAGGGGCGGGCCGCCGAGGCTGCCGTCGTCGTGCCAGTGGAGAGTCGTGATGCCGTCGACGCTGAGGGAGACGGTCCCACGGACGTGCTCGAGCTGCATGCGGTAGGGGCCACGCGCGTCGAGGACGGCGGGCAACGGGTCCGCTCCCTGGGCGACGAGGTGGAAACCGTGGCTCTTGCGCAGGTTGCAGGTGTGCAGGGCGCGCTCGCTCTCCCACATCCGGCGGAAGTACGAGACGTGGTAGGTGTCGATGTCGCCGGAGTGGTACTCGTCGTAGACACCGGTGCGCGGGACGAGCGCCGGGTCGAAAAGGTCCTCGCCCCGCCGCCCGCGGGCCGCGAAGAACATGATGCACAGACCCGGTTCGTGGACCGGCCAGAAGTCCCAGCTGATCCGGACGTCCGGACCCACGTCCTGCGGGCACCACAGCACCAGGTTCGCCCGTTGGCCCTCGCCGGGGTCCCGGGTGCTCTCCAGGCGGAGCCGTCCCTGCGGGAAGCTCGTGACGCCGTCGCCCTCCATCCGCCAGCCGGCCAAATCCTCCGGCGACGCGAGGGCGTTGTCGTAGCGGGCGGTCATCCGGCCTTGCGTGCCCCGGCCGGCGTCCGCGGGCCGTTCGGGTCGAGGTCAGCTCCAAGGTTCAGGTCCTCGACGAGCACCGGCCCGCCCGACTCGAGCGAGAGGTTCCCGGCGATGCCGACGGCCACGGCACGCAGGCCGTCGAGGTACCCGGCCCGGCGGCCGAGCGGGTCCTCACCGGAGCCGACGAAGACGTCGCGCAACAGGATGGCGTCGCCGCCACCGTGACCGCCGATCCCCTCCGGGATGGTGACCTCGCGGGCCCTCTCCCAGTGCTTCTGCACCACCAGGCGGTCCCCGAACGGGCGCACCTCGTCACCGGCCCAGGAGTCGGGCCTGGCGCTCGGGTCGACGACGGCGCGACCGTCGGCGTCGTACTCCACGGACCCGCGCTCGACCACCTCGAGCTCGGCGCGGCCGCGCGTTCCGTTCACCGTGACGCGGTAGCCCTCCCAGGGCGAGTGCGCGTTGAGGGAGTACGTGAGCGTGGCACCACGGGCATAGTCGACCAGGACGGAGAGGTTGTCCTCGATCGTGATCCCGGGCGCGAAGGGATCCTGGTCGCGACGGTAGCCGTCGTGCTGCTCGGCGTCGAGGTAGAGCGCCTTCAGCCGTGGGTCGGCCCGCAGGTCGATCGACCACCGGTCACCCGGCGCGGCCTCACTCCCACGCGCGGGCCGGGGACCGGCCTGGGGGGCGCCGGCGCCGTCGGGACCGTAGAACTTCAGGCCGCCGCTGGCGTAGACGCGACGCGGGGCGTCCTGCAGCCACCAGTTCACCAGGTCGAAGTGGTGGGAGGACTTGTGGATCAGCAGCCCACCGGAGTTGCGCTTCTCCCGGTGCCAGCGCCGGAAGTAGTCCGCCCCGTGCACGGTGTCCAGGGCCCACTCGAAGTGCACCGACGTCACCTCCCCGATCTCCCCGGAGGCGATCACCTCGCGCAGGCTCGAGTTCCTCGGGGCGTAGCGGTAGTTGAAGGTCATGACGAGCGAGCGGCCGGTCTCCTCCACGGCCGCCACGATCGCGCGGCACCCCTCGGCGGAGATGGTGAGAGGCTTCTCGACGACGACGTCGGCCCCTGCCCGCAGCGCTCGCACCACGAGGTCGGCATGCGTGTGGTCCGGTGCGGTGACGATCAGGACGTCGACGCGCTGCTCGACGATCATCCGTTCGAGATCGGCCGGGTCGTATCGCGGGATGTCCGCCGGCTCGCCAGTGGCACGGGCGACGAGGTCGTTGTAGACGGCGGCCCGGGCCGGGTTCGGTTCGCACCAGCCGACGAGCGGCCCGGCCGCGGCGTGCTCGGACATCAGCGCCCCGACGTACATCTGGGCGCGGTGGCCCGTTCCGGCGACGGCGAAACGACGCGTCTGGCTCATGCGATCCTCCTGCGTTGGTGGCGGTGCTCTACGGACAGGACGGCGAGGACCAGCAGGCCCGGCACGATGACGACGAGGACGTTCAGCATCCAGATCAGGACGGCGCACAGCCCGACGGCGACCAGCACGAGCACCGAGCCCGCGGGGTCCGCGACGCTGCGCCGGGCCGCCTCGCGCAGGGCCGCGGTCCAGGT
>JAENWO010000564.1 GCA_016649925.1 Actinomycetales bacterium | reverse complement strand
TGCGGAAGCCGGGTCGCAGGCGCACTGCGGAAGCCGGGTCGCAGGTTGCTCGACGTCAGGCCGTCGCGCCGCCGCCGACCGGATCGCTCGGGATCGCGCAGTAGGTCAGCGCCTGTCCCCCGCCCGCGTGGTAGGCGTAGTCGGTGCCGTCCACGACGAGGATCAGGCGGGTGCCGTCGACCAGCGCCTGGGTGTACATCTGGGCGGGCTGCGGACAGCCGATGCTGCCGTCGGGCCACGTCACCTCCTCGAGCGGGCCGACCGCGATGTCGGCCACCTCGACGCCCAACCGCGTGGCAAGGTCCTCGACGGCCGTTTGCACCTCGGGCTCGTCCGCGCCGTTCGACGGCGTGGCAGTGGGTGTGTCGGAGGGTGTATCGGAGGGTGTATCGGAGGGAGACGGCTCGGAGGTGGGGCTCGGCGTCGGTGTGGCGCGCGTGTCGTCGCCGGGACTCGCGCCGCATCCCGCGCTCATCAACATGAGGATGAGCGAGGCGCCCGCCAGGGTCACCCGACCGTTCCTCTTCATCTGCCGGCCCCTTCTCACCAACACGAGTGTAGGCGCGCACCGGTCCTCGAGGGCAAGGTCGAGGTAGCGGACCGCATCGGGCCGCTATCCCTACAAGACTGGGACCACGTGGGAGACGTCCGGACGGCTGTTGAAGCTGCTCCCGTTGCTGCGGGCACGCCGGGGACTGGCCTGGCAACGACCTCGCGGACCGGCTCGGCGTGAGTCCCCGGACGGTGCGCCGCGACGTGGACCGGCTGCGTGAGCTCGGCTACCCGGTCAGGGCCACCAAGGGCCCCGACGGCGTTTACCGGCTCGGCGCCGGGATCGAGGAGGCGTCCCTGCGGGCCCCCGCCACGGTCCGGCAGGTGATGCCCGCTCGGCTGCGGCACCGCATCGACGCGCTCCAGGTGACGGCGGTCCCACCCGAGCACGAGGCGCCACGGGTGGAGGCGGACGTTCTGCTCGACCTCGGCGCCGCCGGTCGCGAAACCCAGGTGCTCTGCTTCGACTACACGGCCAAGGACTGCGCCGCGTCCCTGCGCCGCGTTGAGCCGCACCGGCTCGTCAGCTGGGGCAGGCGCTGGTACCTCGTCGCGTGGGCCTCGAGCGCGAGGACTGGCGCACGCTCCGGGCCGTCCGGCTGACGCTCCGGGCCGTCCGGCTGACGCTCCGGGCCGTCCGGCTGACGCTCCGGGCCGTCCGGCTGACGCTCCGGGCCGTCCGGCTGACGCTCCGGACGTCCAGCGGCCCCCGGTTCGGCCCTCGCGGGCTGCCGACGGCGACCTCGCCGCTTACCTGCGCGCGCAGCTCGCGAACGTGTCGTGGTTCGCACACGGGTGGGTGCTCATGCAGGCGCCGGTGGCGATCGTGAGCCGGTGGGTCGCCGAGAGGGACGAAATGGTCGCCACATCGTCCCTATCGGCGGTCGTGTCGGTGGCGGCGAGGTCGGCGGTGGCGGCGGTGGCGGTGGCGGTGGCGGCACCAACACCGGTGGGGGCGGCAGCACGCCGGGCACGGGCTCCCCGACGCCGAGCACGCCGGCCGCCGCCGACAAGGTCAAGCCGCGCCTCCGTCTTTCGGCCACGCGCACTCAGCGCCTGCGGTCACGCCGGCTGTCCGTGGCCCTGCGGGCCAGCGAGAGCGTCACCGT
>JAENWO010000154.1 GCA_016649925.1 Actinomycetales bacterium | reverse complement strand
TCTGCTCGTAGTACGCGGTCAGGGAGTCGCCCGCACCCAGCCCTGCGTCACCCGCCGCGACGTGGCGGGTCAGGTACCTGTACCCGTCACCGGCCGTGAGCTTGTGCATCGACATCACCGCACGTTCACCTCCCCTCACCGACCCCTCGTCACGGCACGTTGTCGCCCGGCTCGGTGCGTCTGCCTCTACTAGCAGGTGTGCAGCGAACGGGCAGAAGATCGGGTTGCCGGGCAGCGGATGCGCAACGGGTTCCTACAAGCAGGTATGCGGAATCGTCTGCAACATGCGAGGCAAGGCTGCTCAGGAGCGATAGTCGCGGCGATGACGCCCGTGAAGCCGCAGGTCAGTGATGCGGCGGCGAGCGCAGGTGACGGGCTCTCAGTAGGTTCGTCATCGATGACGCGGCGGAGTGCCCCGTCATCGCCGGCGGTGACTTGGCGAATTGACGCAGTCGACGTACAGTTTCTTGTACAGCCATCGGAGGTGTGCGGTGAAGACCATGACGTACTCGCAGTCGCGGGCTCGGTATGCGGAGGTGCTCGACGGAGTGCTGGCCGATCGTGAGGAGGTCGTGATCACGCGCGCCGGCCACGAACCGGTAGTGATCCTCTCCTTGGCGGACTACGAGTCACTGAAGGAGACGGCCTACCTGCTGCAGAACCCGGCCAACGCCCGCCGCCTGCTCGCCTCGATCGAGCGACTGGAGTCCGGCGCCGGGGCGGAGCACGAGCTGGCCGGATGAGGTACGTCTGGGACTCCGACGCCTGGGCCGACTACCTGTACTGGCAAACCCAGGACCGGCGCGTCGTCAAGCGGATCAACGAACTGATCAAGGACATCGCCCGCGGCGCCGCCAACGGGACCCCGCACGAGGGGATCGGCAAACCCGAGGCCCTCAAGCATGGGCTGCACGGGTACTGGTCCCGGCGGATCACCGACGAGCACCGCCTCATCTACAAGGTCGCAGGCGACGAGATCCGCATCGCCGCCTGCCGTTACCACTACGGCACCTGATCCAGCCTGTCACCGACCGCGTCGGCATCCTGGCAACCAGCGTCATCGCAGACTGACCCGTGAATGAACGGAACCGGGCGCGCGGCAGCTCCGGGCGGAGCCCGGAGGGTTCTTGATGGTGGGTGGTGGTCAGGCGACGGGGTCGAGCACGACGGTGTGGCCGAGGTGTTCGAGCTGGGCGATCAGGTGGCGGGTGTGGGCTTCGGTGCGGGCGTGCTGGTCGAGCCAGCCCGGGCCGAGGTCGCGGTAGGGCTCGTCGCGGACCAGCATCCAGTAGGCCGAGACGAGGATGGAGTGCGCGACTGCGACCGCTGCGCGGTTGTGGCCGCGCCGGGAGGTCAGCCGGGCGAACTGGGCCGCGAGGTAGGTGTCCTTGGTTCGCGAGGCGGACTGGGCGGCCTCGACGAGCATCGCGGTCAGGAACTTGTTGCCGTGCCGGGTCCCTGCTGGTTGGCGTCGCCCGGCGGACTCGTGCATCGCGGGGGCGACCCCGACCCAGGCGGCCAGGTGGGCGGGGCTGGGGAACCGGGACATGTCTCCGCTGGTCTCGGCGATGAACGCCTGGGCGACGTGGACCCCGACGCCCGGGATGGTCTGCAGCAGCTCGAGCTCGTGGGCCCAGGGGATCATCAGGTCGGCCAGGTGGGCGTCCAGGTCGACCAGGGCCTGCTCGGTCGCCGCGATCCGGGCCAGGAGCTGTCCGACGAGCAGGGCGTGGTGGTCGTCGAACCGGCCGGTCAGCGCTTCGGCGAGTTCGGGGATCTTGCGGCGCAGCTTGGACCGGGCCAGGTCGGCCATCACCGCCCCGTCACGCTCCCCGGCGACCAGGGCACCGAGCATCGCCCGCGAGGAGGCCCCCACGATGTTCGAAGCGACCGCTGACAGCTTGATCGAGGCGTCCTCCAGGAGTTTCTCCAGCCGGCCCGCATCGCGGGTCCGGTCGCCCTGGAGTTGGACCCGGTAGCGGGTCAGGTTGCGCAGCTGGCGGATCGGCGGCGGGGGCACGAACGAGGGCCGAACCAGGCCGTGCTCGAGCAGCTGGGCGATCCACTCCGCGTCGCGCACGTCGGACTTGCGTCCCGCCACGGCCTTCGTGTGTGCGGCGTTCAGCAGCCACGTCTCTACCTGCTCCTCCAGGCAGTAGAACACCGGCTTCCAGTACGTCGCGGTCGACTCCATCGCCGCGAGCTTGACCCCGCACTCGGCCAGCCAGTCGGCCATCAGCCCCAGCGAGCGGGTCATCGTGCGGAACGTGCGGGTCTCGGAGACCCGCTTGCCACCCGGTCCCGGGGTCCGCACGCAGACCACCACGATCTTCTTGCCGACATCCAGGCCAGCGACCCGGTCGAACACCACATCCATCTCGACCACCTCCGACGCGCACCGATAGGCGTCGCCTGGAGGGACCTACACGAAGCAGACAGACCCGCGTGCTCGACGGCAACAATCCGACACGCCCCAGGTCCCCGCGTCGAACTCTTCTGCGGGCTCTACGGCACCAGAGTCAGTGGCGTCCCGCAGAGTGGTGTGCGAGCGGCCCTCGTTGGTGAGGGCGTCGTAGACGAAGTGGCGGTCACCGCGTGATTCTTCGAGAGACCTGCCAAGTCGACTCGAGAGAAGGACCCGCGATGACCGCTGTCCCCAGTCTGGACCCTGCCCGCTTCTGGCACGAGCACCTGACCACCGCTTCCCCGGACCTGCTGCGTGACCTGCTGGCCACGTTCATCGACACGTTGATGGGCGCGGAGGCCGACGCGCTCTGTGGGGCCGAGTACGGCGCCCGGACCTCCGAGCGGACCAACGTGCGCAACGGCTACCGGCACCGCGACTTCGATACACGGGTCGGGACGATGGATGTCGCGATCCCCAAGCTGCGCGCGGGGACCTACTTCCCGGACTGGTTGTTGGAGCGCCGCCGCCGCGCCGAAGCAGCCCTGACCAGCGTGGTCGCGACCTGCTACCTCCTGGGCGTCTCGACCAGGCGGATGGACAAGCTCGTCGAGTCCCGGGGCATCACCCGGTTGTCCAAGTCCCAGGTCTCCCGCATGGCACAGGATCTGGACGAGCAGGTCGCCGCGTTCCGGACCCGACCCCTGGACGCCGGCCCCTACACGTTCCTCACCGCTGACGCGCTGGCCGTGAAGGTCCGGGAAGGCGGGCGGGTCGTGAACATCGCGGTCATGGTCGCCACCGGCGTCAACGCCGATGGGCACCGCGAGATCCTCGGGATCGATGTCTCGACCGCCGAGGACGGCGCTGGGTGGTTGACGTTCTTCCGCGACCTGACCGCCCGCGGTCTCACGGGGGTCAAGCTCGTGACCTCCGACGCCCACTCCGGGCTGGTCGCCGCGATCGGCGCCACCCTGCCCGGCGCCTCGTGGCAACGCTGCCGCACCCACTACGCGGCGAACCTGATGTCCGCGACCCCGAAGAGCTCGTGGCCCTGGGTCAAGACGATGCTGCACAGCGTCTACGACCAGGTCGACGCCGACTCGGTCCACGCCCAGTTCGACCGACTCCTGGACGCCGTCGCCGACAAGCTCCCCGCCGTCGCCGACCACCTGGAGACCGCCCGGCCCGACGTCCTGGCCTTCACCGGCTTCCCCAAGGAAATCTGGCGCCAGATCTGGTCCAACAACCCCAACGAGCGCCTCAACCGCGAGATCCGCCGCCGCACCGACGTCGTGGGCATCTTCCCCGACCGCACCAGCATCATCCGACTCGTCGGAGCCGTCCTGGCCGAGCAGCACGACGAATGGGCCGAAGGACGCCGCTACCTCGCCCTCGACGTCCTCGGCCGATCACGGCTCACCGCCCTACCCGACACCCAGGAGGTGACCACACCCCAGCTCCCGGCGCTCAGCGCCTGAAACCCGAAGATCACGCGGAAGCCGTCACACACCACGTCCGGGGACTTGACCGAGACCCGCTTTGCCTGCGCCTCGGCGACATCCGCAACGCTCCACTGACGCGAAGATTCCCTGCGGAATCTTCGCGAGCCACGGCGAGCCCGAAGGGCTCTAAGTTGCTGACCTGCACTGACCTGGCACTGACCTGGCGACTCAGCACAAGCCGATGCAGCCGACACCTGCAAGTCGCTGACCTGCACAGACGCTGTCGACGTGGTCACGTTTGGATCGATCGATACCCGCTTCTCGCCCTCGCGGTCCTTCAGGCCGTCCCGGGCTCGCCGCAGGCCACTGACCTGCGCAAACACCCCCGCGTCAACCTCGCGTCAGGCGACACCCGCTCCATCAGAGCGACGCAGAACGGGCGTCAGGGCGTGTACCTGCGGCGATATTCGCCACGAGTGCAGTGGATGCAGGGGCTACAGGGATTCCACTGACCTGGCACTGACCTGGAGTCCTCAGCCTCCGCCAAGCGCGCACCCGCGTGGTAGCAGCCACCACCGCACCACAGGCTCAGCGTGGGCAGTCGGTCACGGGCAGGAACACCCGCATGGCCGTCGGGCCGTCCTGGGCCCAGCGGTGGTAGGGGATGAGGCGCGCGGTGCGAGGTTGACCGCCGCCCTGCGCCGCATGCAGGTCGAGCGGCCCGAAGGGTAGTCCACCGGAAGGGTAGACCGACGAGCCGGAGTGGCCGGAGACGGCGACCAGCGCGCCCTCGCCGTCGTCCTCGAGGGGTGTGTCGACCACCACGCCGACGTCCGCGAGGTCCATTGCGCCCGGAAGGCCTCGCGACTCGAGGCACAGCACAAGTGGGCCACGTTCGACCGCGACGGTTCCACGCACCGCGTCGATCCGAGGGTCGGGCCAGCTCAGCCGAGGCTCCACCGGAATGGTGAGCACCCAGCTCTCGCCCATCGCCAGCGCACTGACCTGTGCCCAGCCCGCCGCGACCTCTGACGCCGCCTCTCCGACCCGGCCGAGGGTCGAGCCGTGGGCCCAGGCCGGTACCCGCAGGCGCAGGGCAACCCGCCGTGCGGGAACCTCGGAGATGTCGATCTCGACCACCCCGGCACGGGGGTAGTCGGTGCGGACCGTCAGCCCGAGAAACCCACCGTCGGGCAGCTCGACCCGCAGCGTCCCGGAGGCGTACTGGAGGAGCGTCACGACGTCGTCCTCGACAGAGGCCGCGTAGGTCTGCCACGACGCGAGGGTGCGCGCGACGTTCGTCGGGCAGCAGGACACCTCGAACCACGGTGCTCGTGCACCGCCCTCCGCCTGCGGGTTGACCTGATCGGGAAGGATGTCCGCGCCCGCCACCCGCTGCTGGAGCGGGTTGGCGTAGAAGAACGCGCGGCCGTCGGCCCGGGGGGACGCGGCGACGACGTTGAACAGGGTGCGCTCGATGAGGTCGGGGTAGCGCACGTCGCCGGTGGCGAGATACAGCCGCCAGCTCACCATGATCGAGGCGATCCCGGCACATGTCTCGCAGTACGCGCGATCGGGCGGCAGCTCCCAGTCCTCGCCGAATCCTTCGTCCTGGTGACGCGATCCCATGCCGCCGGTGATGTAGGTGCGCCGGGCCACCGAGCGCGTCCACTGCCGCTCGATCGCGGCGAGAAGTCCGTCGTCGGCCAGGTCGACCGCGACGTCGACCGCAGCTGCGCTGAGGTAGAGCGCCCGCACGGCGTGCCCTCGCCAGACGTCGGCGTCGCGGATCGGCACGTCGTCCTGGAAGTAGGCGGGGCCGAGCAGCGGGATCGCGCCGAGTAGCCCTCGTCCGCGGCGGTCGAGGAAGAGGCGAGCCTGTTCCACGTACCGCGGCTCCCCGAGAGCTCGGCCGAGCTCGACGAGCCCCACCTCGATCTCCGGGTGACCGCAGATCGTCTCCCGCCCGCCGTCGCCGAACTCGCGGCAGACGTGGTCGGCGGCCCGGCGGGCGACCTCGACGAGCAGGCCTGGCCCGCCGGTCCGCAGCCGTGCGACGGCCGCCTGGAGGAGGTGGCCTGTGCAGTACAGCTCGTGGCCCATCTCCATGTCGGTGTACCTGGCAGGGAGCCCGGGGTGGCCGAAGGACGTGTTGAGGTAGCCGTCGTCGTCCTGCGCGGCGGCCACCCGACGCGTGAGCTGCTCGAGCATCGCCTCGGCAGCGCGATCGCCCGTGCGGCCGCTCTCCCAGCCGAGGGCCTCCATGAGCTTGTAGACCTCGGAGTCGGCGAACTGCCAGCCCGGCCGCTCGGCCCGGGTGTCGCCGGCGGCCACGTGGTCGAAGTTGGCGATCCAGCCCAGTCGGTCCATCCAGTCGAGGCAGTGCTCAAGGCTCGCCTCAGCGTTAGTGCGCTGCAGGC
>JAENWO010000179.1 GCA_016649925.1 Actinomycetales bacterium | reverse complement strand
TCCGGCTCGACGACCTCCTCGGTGAGCTCGGCGTCAGTGGACGCACGGTGGCCCGGCCCGGTCCCGAACCGGGCGGGCGGGACCGGCTGGAGGACGCCGTCGGGCATCAGGGTGCGGTGCACGAGCCGGGCCAGCGCGTCGGCGGTCACGTCACGCCCTCGATGAGGTCGAGGTAGGACCGACGACGGCGGGCGCTGAGACCGAGGATCGCCCCCTCCGCCCAGCCGTAGGCGCCGGCGAGGACGTGCACCTCGGCGAGCAGCCGGTGAGCCCACACCTCCACCTCGCGCAGCAGGAAGGTGGCGATGTCGAACGGCGCGTGGAACGTCGAGCCGCACCGGACGCAGGTGAGCGCGAGGTCGAGGTCGACGTCCTCGAGCGAGGAGGACAGGTGCGCCCGGATGCGGTGCCCGACCCTCGCGGGAACGGCGGCCAGGGCCAGCTCCTCACCGGCCGGGGTCAGGACCTGCTCCACGCAGCGCGCCAGGAGCGCCTCGAGCGCGGCCTCCTCGTCGGCGCCGAGGGAGGCGGCCAGCAGGTCCTCGGTGCTGGGCGGGTGTGCGCGCACCCGGTAGCCGTCGATGGACACGGCGTCGGTGGGTGCACCGGACGGACGGGGGCGCAGGGCCCGCAGGTCCAGCGGTACCTCGAGCTGACCGCCGCAGTCGGGGCACTCGGCGAGGGCCGTGGCCTGCGTGCCGAACAGCTCGCCCCGTAGGTCGAACAGCGCGGCGTCCCGCTCCGCGACGCCCCACCGGGCCACCTCGGTGGTGTCCTCGTCCCGGCACACCGCGAGCAGGGCCGCCGCGCGCCGGACGGTCTGTTCCGCGAGGGTGGACTCCCACGCGCGGAGCAGGCGCTCCGCTGTGACGGTGCCCATCGGTTGCGGCCGCCGCTACGACGTCGAGAGGGCAGGCTCGGTGGGCTCGACCACGTCGACGTCCCGCTCCCAGCCCTCGTTCTCGAGCTTGACGTGCTGGATCAGGACGGCGTTCGCGTTGCCGTCGAGGTCGGCCTGCGCCTGGAACTCCGAGACCCAGCACCGGTAGACCTTGTAGGCGATCACCAGCTGGCCGGCCTCGTTGTACAGCTCGATGATGATGTCCTTGCGGAAGTTCTTCAGGGACACCTCGGCGCCCAGGCCGGCGCCGACGCTCCACACCAGGGAAGACCACTGTTCGAACTCGCGGTCGTGCGTCACGCCGCGCTCGAGCGTGATCGCCTCGTACTCGGTGCGGCCGGGTGACTTGCGGCTGCTGCTCGGGTCGCCGCCCTCGCGGTGCTTGACCACCTCGGTGGTGCGTTTGAGCGCGCTGGCCTTGCTGATGCCGGCCACGTAGCGCCCGTCCCACTTCACCCGGAACTTGAAGTTCTTGTAGGGGTCGAACCGTTGCGTGTTGACCACGAACTGCGCCATCGTCGCCTCCTGAGCTCTGTGCCGGTCGCCGTCAGGTCTGGACCTGGCCGGCCAGCTGCTGCAGCCGGAGGATGACGAACTCGGCCGGCTTGAGCGGGGCGAACCCGACCAGGACGTTCACGATCCCCAGGTTGATGTCATTCTGCGTCGTCGTCTCCTTGTCGCACTTGACGAGGTAGGCGTCGCGCGGCGTCCGCCCCTGGAACGCGCCCTGCCTAAACAGGTCGTGCATGAACGCACCCACGTTGAGGCGGATCTGGGACCACAGCGGCTCGTCGTTGGGCTCGAACACGACCCACTTGAGTCCCCGGTAGAGGCTCTCCTCGAGGTAGAGCGCGGTGCGCCGGACCGGCAGGTACTTGTACTCGTCGGCCGCGGCGTCGGCGCCGCGCAGGGTGCGGGCGCCCCACACCACCCGGCCGAAGACCGGGAACGTCCGCAGGCAGTTGATGCCGAGCGGGTTGAGCAGGCCGCTCTCGGCGTCGGTCAGGTCAACCTGCAGCCCGGCCACCCCGTTGAGGGAGGCGTCGGTGCCCGCCGGGGCTTTCCAGACGCCGCGCTGGGCGTCGGTGCGGGCGAGCACGCCGGCCACCATCCCGCTCGGTGCGAACACCTCGATCTGCCCGTCGAGGAGCGGGTCCCCCCGCTGCACGCGCGGGAAGTAGACCGCGGCGTTGCGGGCGCGGTCGCCGGTCAGGTTCATGCCCGCCACGCCGGACAGTGCCGCCGCGGGGTCGCGCCACGCGGCCTTCGGGTCCACCAGGAGGACGGCCCGGCGCTTGACGCAGTAGTCGAGCGCATCGCTGTAGACGTCGTCGGGCACGTCGCCACCGCGGACGTCGGAGGTGATGCACAGCAGGTTGAACAGGTCCGTCTGCTCGAGTGCGTACAGACCGGTCTTCGCCGAGGCGGAACCCTTGTAGTCCGCGGCGACGAGTGCGTCGCTGTCAGCGGCCACGGTGCTCGCCGGAGCGGCCTCGGCGGGCGTCGACTTGGTGTCGGCCGTCCACAGGTCGGCGTCGACGAGGGTCCCGCCGTGGGCACCCGGCGTCGCGGTCGCGGGGAAGGTGAGGCTGGCCGAGACCCGGACGAGGCGGGACTCGGCCGCCAGGACGCGGTCCGCCCGGCGGGCGCTGTCCTTCGTGGTCAGGTTCAGGAACGTCTCGACGGCCTTCGTGCCGCCGTCGCGCACGGTGAGGTCGAACACGTCGGCCGGCGCCACGCCGAGCCGGGCCGCGACGGCGACCAGGTTGGGGTCGATCGGCGGCTTCTTGTCCACCCGGGCCCGCAGCTGGGCACCCCATGCGCCCTCGGACGCGGCCTCGAGGGCGAGGTCGGTGACCTTGTAGCTGGCCCTGGCCGCGGCGGCTGCGGGCTTCTTGTACAACCGCACGACGACGGCGCGGGAGCCGCCGTTCGCGAAGAAGTCCCGCACGGCGTACCCCAGTGTGATGTCCCGGTTGAGGCCCCCGAAGACCCGCTCGAAGTCGGCGAAGCTGGTGAGGGTGACCGCCTCGTTCACGGGCCCTCGGACGGCCTTTCCGAGGAAGGCGGTGACGGAGGTGGCCACGCCCGTGAGGGTGCGCACTCCGCTGGGGATCTCCTCGACGTATACGCCGGGATAGCTGACAGCCGTGGGCATTGCCCCTACCCTTCACTCGCTCGGCACGTCGCAGGAGAGCGTCGCAGCGATTGGTCCGTACGCTGCTCGCGGTCGCGTTACTCGATCGTGACTGGCGTGTTATCGGCCCAGTTCAGGTGCAGCGGGTCGGGCGACGGCGCCGCGGCGAACGCGACCGTCGGCCTCAGGGGGTGCGCAGGACCGCCGCGGAGTCCTGAGCCCGAGCCTCGCCGTGGGAGGCCCGTGGGGTCGTCCCCCGGAGCAAGTTATATGCATGCGCGGATATCTACACCGCAGCACGAAGCTGAGTGGCTCAGGAACGCTGACGACGCCGTAGCTCCTCGATCTCGGATCGGAGCTGGAGCGTCCGAGCCTGGAGCTTGCTGCGTTGCGAAGCACCTCCCCGGTGCGGCCGGCCGCCTTGACTTGTCCCATCGGCCTCCTGCTGCGCCTGCTCGCGCACCCGTGCACCGCCGTCCTCGACGGTGGGTGGGCGGCCAGAGGTGATCTTCGCCTGCCCGTGCACTGACCCGCGGTGCGTGCTTTTGAGTCCGCGGACGCGGTGTCCGCTCTGCCAGCGCGGCCGGCACCGCGACGACGCCGGTGAGGTCGGCGGGTCCCAGACCGGTCGCCGTCATCGAGTCCGCGAGGAAACCCGTCCGCAGCGCGGCCTCGGAACCGTCGTCGGTCATCGCCGCGCGGAAAGTGGACTCGACCTCGGTGGCGACAGCGTCGCTCACGTTCTGCCCCCGGGTCGACGGCGAGCGAAATCGGCTGAGGCAGTTGCCGACGCGGAAACGGAGGCAGGGCAACCGGATCGGGAGGCGCTGAAGCGTTCCCGGGGCGGGTTCAGCCGCGAAGGTGCACATCGCCGCGGAGGCCCGGTGCCGACCGGTGGCGCGGGTGGTCACCGCGGGTCAGCGCCACGACTCGATCGTTTTCGAAGCGGTGATGGCCAACCTGCGGACCGGTCCGCCCGGGGGATCAAGGACACGATCCCGAGCAATGCCAACGAGATCACCGGCCGAGCGCGCCGTGGCAGCAAGGGCGGGCGGCCACCGGCGTTCGACAAGGCGGCGGACAAGACCCGCAACGCGTCGAGGGCACCATCAAGCTCCGCCAGACCAGAGCCGTCGCGACCCGCTACGACAAGAGGGACTTCGTCTACCGCGCCACCATCGACGTCGCCTCGATCAGAATCTGGCAGCGCGACCCACCCGAAACGCATTCACGGGACACGCCCTAGCTTGCCGCCGCGTTGTACTGATCCGCAGCCCGCTGCAGCACCTCGCTCACGGAGGACGAGGAGTCGAGCAGCACCTCCTGCATGGCCTCCGCCATGACCTTGTTCAACTGGGCATCTGCCTTGGGCGCGACGGTCAACTCACCGTTGGTCTTCATGTACTCGAGCCACCAGCGCAGGATTGCTGACTCCTCGGTCTGGAAGAACGGCAGCTCGAGGGTTGACGTCCTGGTGGGTAGCCCGAATGCGACCTCCGCCCAGATCTCCTGCATCTGGGGATCGGTCCGGTGCTTCAGGAGCTCCCACGCACCCTCCACGTTCGGAGAACCTTGGGGGATCGCCATCGCCCACCCGGTGATGCTGCACGGGGAAGGCTGCTCCTGGGTGGGACCGGGAATCGTCACGACTTCGACGTTCTCAGCGCCGACACCTTCAAGGATCCGGGCATACCGGTGGGAGCCCTCGATGATCATCCCGACTCGTCCCGCGATGAATGCGTCGATCTGCTCCGAGTAGGCCATGGTGGCGGCATCGCTCGGCATGATCTCATGCTCATACACGAGGGAGCGGAGGAACTCGTAGGTCTCGATGCCGGCTTCTTCGTTGAACGCGGCCTGACCGTCCTCATTGAGAATGCGCCCACCGCGGCCCATGATCATGGGCTGGAAGAGGTAGGCGACCTGCCCGGACTCAGCGGTCGAGCCGAAGGTGAGGAATCCCGAGGCTTCTGGATGCACGTCGGTGAGGGCCTTGCCCACCGTGATGAACTCGTCCCATGTCCGCGGTGCCTCGACGCCTGCTTCGGCCAGCCAGTCCTTGCGGAGGAACAAGGCGTTGCCGACGTTCTCGATGAGCAAGGCCTCGATGCCGTCCTGGCCCTCCAGCTGGATCACGAAGTCGTCCAGCTCCTCGACGGAGTAGTCCCTCTCGGCCATCTCCTGGAGCGGCTGCAGGCTGCCCGCGTTCACGTGCATCTGGAAGTTGTAGTAGTTGATCCGCGAGACTTCGGGCGGGTTGCCAGCCTGGACAGCCGCCACCAGGTTCGGGTCGATGTTCTGCCAGGGGATCACCTGTTCCACGACCGTCAGGTCTGTGCGCTCCTCGAAGATGTCGAAGATCTGCCGCTCCGCCTTCCCGCGCGGGTCTTCCCCGTTGGGATCGAGAAGGGTCCAGTAGTTGAGCTGTCCGCTCGGCGAGCCGCCCCCACCGGTGCCACCGTTACCGCCGGCGCCGCCTGCGCCCCCGTTGCCCCCTCCGCAACCACCGAGCAGCGCCGCGCCCGCGACCCCACCGGCCATCCCGAAAAGCGCCCGTCGTGACACTGTCCTCGCGTGAACGTTCGGTCGATTCATCGTTCCACTCCTTCGTGTTGTTCTG
>JAENWO010000075.1 GCA_016649925.1 Actinomycetales bacterium | reverse complement strand
GTAGGGGTTCGGCGTCAACGACAGAACACCCGGACCAGTGGTCCGGGTGTTCTGTCGTTCACGCCATTAGTGGCGGGGGCAGGATTTGAACCTGCGACCTCCGGGTTATGAGCCCGGCGAGCTACCGAGCTGCTCCACCCCGCGTCGGTTACGGCAAGGTTACGTGGCGGATCGCGTTCGGGCAAATCGGCGGGATTCCGCCACGCTCAGACCTTGGCGAGGTCCTCGGGCCCCGGCTGCTGGACCGACGCGCTGTACTCGGGGTGGCGGCCGACGTACGCCGCGACGAACGGGCAGACACCGACGATGACGCCGCCGGAGGCAACGACGTCGTCCAGCGCGGACCCGATCAGCGCGCTCGCCAACCCTCGGCCGGAGAGCTCCTCCACCGACCACGGTGTGCTCGAAAGCGACCCGCTCACCGTCCCTGCGGTAGGAGGCGAAGCCGGCCGGGACGCCGTCGAGCAGCACCTCATAGCGCTGGGCCCCAGGCGCATGGGGCACGTCGATCTGTCCGGTGATGCGTGCCTCCTGGTCGTGCGCGCGTCAGCCCTGTGTGGCGTCCTCGGTCGGTTGCTCGATGGCGCCGTCGGTGGCCGTGTCGGTCGGCGCCGTGCCGGAGATCTCCGCCTCGGCCGCGATCGCGTCCTCGATCGCCCGGTTGAGCCCCTCCTGCGCCGCGCCGTAGGCCGTCCAGTCACCTGCGGCGAGGGCCGCCTGCGAGTCGGTCAGAGCCTGGCCGGCCGCCTGCAGCGCCGTGTTCAGCCGGACCTGGGCGTCCGCGGTGGCCGGATCCGTCCCGGTTTCCCCCGGCGTTGTCCCGGTACCGCTGGGTTCGTTGCCGGCGTCACCGGCATTCGCGCCGGAGTCACCGCCGAACACCTGGTCGAGCGCCTCGTCCAGCGTCGGGGCGAAGCCGATCGAGTCACCGAACGCGACGAGCACCCGGCGCAACAGCGGGAACTGCGTGCCCGAGGAGGATTGGACGTAGACGGGTTGCACATACAGCAGGCCACCACCCACCGGAAGGGTCAGCAGGTTCCCGCTCCTCACCTCCGAGCCGCCACGGCCCAAGATGTTCAGCTCGTTCGCCGCCGCCGTGTCGGAGTCGAAGTTGTTCTGCACCTGCCCTGGTCCGGGCACGGGGGTGTCACGTGGCAGCTCGAGCAGGCGCAGCGTGCCGTAGTCCTCGTCGATCTGCCCGGCCACGTTCCCGGGTTCGGCGTTCACGGCGAGGAACCCGGTGAGCACGTTGCGGGTGTCGTCGTCGAGGATGAACGTCGACGTGAGGGAGAACGTCGGAACCTCTTGCTCCGGCATGCGCAGCGTGAGGTAGAACGGCGGCTGCAGCTCCGGGGTGGCGCTCTCGCTCGTCGGGTCGTTCGGCGTGCGCCAGAAGTCGCCACCGGAGTAGAAGCTCGCCGCGTCCGTGACGTGGTACCGGGTGAGCAGCTCGCGCTGAACCTTGAACAGGTCCTCGGGGTAGCGCAGGTGGCTCATCAGGTCGCCACTGATCTCGGAGATCGGGCGGATCTGGCCGGGGAAGACGTCCATCCACGTCTTCAGGATCGGGTCCTCGGTGTCCCACGCGTACAGGGTCACGGAGCCGTCGTGAGCGTCGACGACGGCCTTGACGGAGTTGCGGATGTAGTTGACGTACTCCGGCAGCTGGGTCTGCAGCGTCTGGCCCTGCTGGGTGAGCGAGTCCGTGGTGGCCTCCTCCAGCTGCTGGCGCGCGGAGTAGGGGTACTCGTTGGACGTGGTGTAGGCGTCGACGACCCAGACGACCTCCTTGATCCCGTCTCCGTCGTTGTCCACCACTGCCGGGTAGGTGCGGCCCTCGAGCGAGAGGAACGGGGCCACCCGGGCGACGCGGTCGCGCGGGTCACGGTTGTACAGGATCTGCGACTCCGCCGTCACCCGGTCGGAGAACACGATCTGCTCGCTGCCGAAGCGGGCCGCGTAGAGGAGCTGGTTCCACCAGTTGCCGATCGAGGGGCCGCCGTCACCGGCGTAGGTGTTGTTCACCTGGCCGTTCGGCGCGCTGTCGTCCGGGAAGTCGAGCTCCCAGGGCGTGGTGCCCTCGGGCGCGCCCACGATCGAGTAGTCCGGCGACTCCGGGCTGAAGTAGATGCGGGGCTCGTAGTCGCCCAGCGCGCCCGCGCTCGGGATGCCCTGCTCGAAGAACGTGGGCCGGCCGTCGGAGTTCACGGTGTTGCCGTAGGCCGCGACGGCGCCGAAGCCATGGGTGAAGACGGTGTGGTCGTTGACCCAGTTGCGCTGACCCGAACGGGCCAGGTCCAGCTCCCGCACCGCGATCACCGTGTCATGGCTCTGACCGTCGAACGTGTACCGGTCCACCGAGAGCACGTTCGGGAAGTTGTAGTACTGCTTGTTCTGCTGCAGCTGCCGGAAGGTCGGCGCGACGACCTTGGGGTCCAGGAGCCGGATGCTCGCCGTGGAGTCGGCGTCCGCACGCAGGGCCCCGGCCTCGGCCTCGGTCTTCGCGGCGTACGGCGTCGGCTGCACGCCGTCCAGACCGTAGGCGGCCCTGGTCGCGTCGATGTTGCGCTGGATGTACCGCGCCTCCAGCGCCTGCGCGTTCGGGCCGACCCGCACGCCCTGCACGATCGCCGGGTAGATCCCGCCGACGAGGATCCCCGCGACCACCATGAGCGCCACGCCGACGGCGGGCAGGCGCCAGTTCCCGCGGGCGCCGGTGTACACGAACAGCACGGCGACGAACACACCGACGACGGCGAGGATCGCCTTCGCCGGCAGTACGGCGTTCACGTCGGAGTAGGAGGCGCCGTCGAAAAGCTCACCGGCCTTGGAGAGCAGCGAGTACCGGTCCAGCCAGTAGTTCGCGGCGATGAGCAGGGTGAAGACCGCGGCGATGATCGCCACATGCACGCGGGCCGCGCGGGAGATGCGCTCGCCCTTGCCCATCGGCTGCAGGCCGCCGTACAGGTAGTGCGTGAACAGGGCGGCCACTGCCGCGAAGAAGGTCACCGTCATCAGGAAGGAGACGAGGAACCGGACGAACGGCAGCACGAACATGTAGAAGGACAGGTCGATCCCGAACTGCGGGTCGGTCTCCCCGAACCGGTTTCCGTTCAGGGCGAGGAGCACGGCTTGCCACTGGATGCTCGCGGCGGAGCCCGCGAAGAACCCGGCCACCACCGGGCCGCCGATGAACACCATCCGGCGCAGCGGCTCGAACGCCTCGCGGTACCGGTCGAGGTCCTGCTGCTGCGGCGTGACCGGCACGTACATCGGCCGGTGCCGATAGGCCAGCCACAGGTTCAGCCAGATCACGCCACCCATGAGGAGGCCGGCGACCACGAAGAGGACGGCGCGGGTGATCCACTCGGTGCGCAGCACCTGGATGTAGCCGACCTGGTCGAACCAGAGCCACTCCGTCCAGAACCTGGCCAGGACGAGGAACGCGACCACGATGCCAGCGAGCACCAGGGCGGTGGGGAGCAGCGCGCTGCGTTGACGCTCCCCCGAAGGTCTGGGCTTCGGGGACGGACGACTGGCGGCGAAGGACACGAGCTCACACCTCTGGGACCGGTAGGACGTGGGACAAGAACGGGCGGGCAGCTGCACACTGATCAACGTGTGGGCTGCCCTTGAAGTTTCGCATACTCCCCCGTCACTGAGATCATCGGATCGTGTCGACCGATTCCCGCACCCGCGCCCGTTCCCTCGCCCTGACCGTAACCGAGATCGAGCAGCACGCCGCAGCCGCCGGCTGGGATGCCCCGATCGGGGTGTTCGCCCTCGTTCGTACGGCGGAGGCCCTGGCCGCGAACCCCGCGCTGGCCGATGACCTCCCGCCCGACGTGGTGGAAGCGGCCCACGCCGATCCCGAGCACCTCACCTCAATCGAGCAGGACGGGTTACCGGAGGCGGCCGCCCTCGAGGACCTGCTCGCTCAGCTCGCGTGGCCCGAGACCGTCCACGGTGCGGCGATCGTCGTCGAGCGGATCGTCGTGCCTCCGGAGGCAGAGGCCGGCATGCCCGCCGATCCGGCGGCCGGCGTGGACTACCTCATGCACCACCCCGATCGTCAGGACGTCCGCATCGCCGTCGGCGTGCTGCGCACCGGTGAGTCCTGGTGCGCGTTGCGCAGCCGCGCGAACGACTCCGGCGACGCCGTGGCCGGTACATCCGACGCCGTCCCCGGGCTCGTCGAGGCTCTCGCCGCGACACTGCGCTGACGCCGGCCGGCCGGTGTCGCCCTCAGCCGGCAGACGTGCAGGTCGGCAGGTCCCCGGCCGTGCCGGCAGCGATCGCCTCGACGGCCGCACGGGCCTCCACCAGCGTCGCGATGCGGATGACCTTCAGCCCGTCGGGGACGTTCCCGACGACGTCGCCGCAGTTGTCGGCGGGGGCGAGGAAGAACTCGGCGTGGTCGCTCCAGGCCCCGTACAACTTCTGTGCGATCCCCCCGATCGGTCCGACGTCGCCGTCGAGGCTGATCGTGCCTGTCCCGGCGACCACGTGACCACCGGTCATCTCACCGGGCGTCATCATGTCGATGATGCCGAGCGCGAACATGGTCCCGGCGCTCGGACCACCGACGTTCTCGATCGCGATGGAGACGTCCACCGGCGGGTCGAAGTCGGGGTCGAGGTATACGCCGAGGATGCTGCCGCCCTGGCCGTCGTCGCCGGTCGCGATCTCCAGGTCGGCGACGGTGCCGTCCCGCTCCACACCGAGGGAGACCGTGGTGTCCGGCGGGGTCTCACCCAGCACGCCGGCCAGGTCCTGGTACGTGCTCACCTGGACCCGCGGTTGAGCGGGGGTCGCGATCGAGACGATGACGTCACCCTCCTGCACGACGCCGTGGGCGCCGAGCGAGGGATCGTCGCCGGCGATGGTCAGGACCGCCGGGACCTCGTAACCGACTGAGGTCAGGGCGGCCACGGTCGCGTTCTCCTGCGAGGTGGTCATCTGCTGGGTGCTGCGGGCGTCGAGCTCCGCCTGGGTCACGGACATTTCGAAGGCCGCCTCCACCGGGACCACCGCGGCGCCGGCCTCGAACCACCCGCGGATCACCTGGCCGGCGTCGACCGGGTACCCGGGTCCACCGGCGAGCGTGACGGTGGTCAGACGCAGCTCACCACTGGTCTCGTACGTCGGTGCGCCGTCGACGGTGATGAGCGGGACGCCGTCGCGATCTCCCAGGGTGTCCACGGTTGGCCCGGCGCCCTCGATCGCGTAGGGCACTGGGCGGAGCATCATGACGAGCAGCAGCACGAACGTGGTCAGCCCGCTGAGGACCAGGGTGACCGACCGCGGCGTGATGCCGAGGCGTCGCATCACCCCGCTCGGGGCCGGTCCGGGTGCCGGGAGGATCTCAAACGCCATCCCCCCATCCTCCCCGATGCGGTGAGCGCTGCTGACCCGGCGTCCGCGCGCTGCGTGTGCGCGGCGTGCGTGCCTTGCCCGTGTGCGCAGCGTGCGTGCCTTGCCCGTGTGCGGCGTGCGCGGGCTGCGTGTGCGCGGCGTGCGTGCCTTGCCCGTGTGCGCGGGCCGCGTGTGCGCGACGTGCGTGTACGGCGTCCGCACGTAACACGCGTGCGCCCTGAGCGAAAGGCCGGAGGTGCGCCTTCGCCCGAGCGCCGCACTGTGGTTACCGTGAGGCATGAATGAGCAGAACCCCGCGGGCCGCGACGAGTGGCGACACATGCTGGAGGCCCTGCTGGGTCCGGAGGGCGCCGAGGAGGCGCTGCGCGCGCTCGAGGCGAGCGGCGTCGATCCGGAGCAGTGGGCGAACACCGCGGGCCTGCCGCAGAACCCGCAACAGATGGCGGCGGCGATGGCCCAGATGCGGCAGATCCTCTCCACCGACGACGGCGGTGGCTCCGACTGGAGTTTCGCGCACGACGTCGCCCGCCAGGCCGCGCACACCGGCGGCGACCCGAGCGTGACAACGGCCCAGGCGAACAAGGTCCGCGCGACGCTGACCGTCGCCGACCTGTGGCTCGACGCCGCGACCGAGCTCCCGCCGTCGGGCGGTCCCGTGGTGGTCGCCTCCCGCGCCGAGTGGGTCGAGCGCACGCTCCCGACGTGGCGCACGGTGGCCGACCCGATCGGTGTCTCGGTGGCGGACGCCCTGGCCACCACGATCGGCGCCGAGGGCCTGCCCGAGGAGGCCAAGCAGCTGCTCGGCGGGATCGACATGGGCGCCATGGTGCGCCGGCTGGGCCGGTTGAGTTTCGCGATGCAGGTGGGGCAGGGCGCCGGCACGCTGGCGCGCGAGGTGTTCGGTGCGACGGACACCGGCCTGCCGCTGCTCGCCGGTCCCGGTCTCATGCTCGTCCCCGCCAACCTGTCCGCGTTCGCCGAGGGCCTGGACGCCCCCGAGGACGAGGTCTGGCACTTCCTGGCCGTCCGGGAGGCGGCGCATGCGCGGCTCTTCACGCACGTGCCGTGGCTGCGCTCGCACCTTTTCGGCGCGGTGGAGCAGTACGCCCGCGGCATCGAGATCGACCTCGCCCAGATGGAGGAGGCGGTCCGCTCGATCGACCCCACCGACATGGAACAGCTGCGTTCGGCGCTGGCCGGGGGGATCTTCTCGCCTCAGCGCACCCAGTCGCAGGAACGTGCGCTCGCCCGCCTGGAGACGGCCCTCGCCCTGGTGGAGGGGTGGGTGGAGGAGGTCACGGCCGCCGCCGTCGCGCCGCACCTTCCGCACGGCATCCCCCTGCGCGAGATGCTGCGTCGGCGCCGCGCAGCCGGTGGGCCCGCGGAGGACACGTTCCGCACGCTCGTCGGCCTGGAACTACGGCCGCGCCGCGCGCGCGACGCGGCCAGCCTGTGGGCGCTCGTGGCCCGCGAGCAGGGCGTCGAGGCGCGGGACGCGCTCTGGTCGCACCCCGATCTCTTCCCAACCACGGAGGACCTGGACGACCCAGCGAACTTCCTCACCCGACGGGCGACCGCGGCCGCGGAGGACTCCGACGTCGACGCCGCCCTCGTGAAGATGCTCGACGGCAACCTGCCCTTCGAGAACAACGACGGCGACGAGGGCAACCCGTCCCGGCAGGGCTGACCGTTCACCATAAGCGGGCTGAGGTGGCCACCACCGCGGCCCGCGGTGCGCTCAGGCGACGCGGTGCGCTCAGGCGGCGCAGGCGCTGGCGTTCGTCGCGACGGCCCGCTGGTCGCTGGTCGCCGTTCTCGCGGACATGGATGATACCGAGCAGGAAGCCGCGGGCCCGCTCGGTCAACGCCTACCGGTCCATGAGCGCCCAGAAGTCGGGGCGGTGCCCGACGACGAGCAGGTGCGCGAGCTCGTGCAGCAGGACGTAGTCCAGCACCCAGTCCGGCACGCCCTGCACCCGGTCGGAGACGCGGATCGTGCCCGGTGCCGGCGTGCACGAACCCCAGCGTGAGCCCTGGTTCGAGACCCACGCCACCGAGGTGGGACGCGCGCGCGACTCCAGGTACTGCGCGGAGAGCTCCGCCGCTCGCCAGGTACTGCGCGGAGAGCTCCGCCGCTCGCTGGGCGAGCGTGTCGTCGGGGGGACGGCGGCGCCGGTCCGAGGCGTCGATGCGGTCCAGCATCCGCTGCACCCAGAGGTCCTCCTCGAGGCGGGAGAATTTGTTCGGGATCGCGACGACGATGCGCCCGTCCTGACGGAACGCGGAGACCGTCTTGAGCCGTCGGGCGCTGCGGAGCACCTCGACCGTGCCGTGGCCCTCGTCCTCTCGCTCGCTCACCGCGTCACAGTGACGCACCTGGCGCCGTGTTATCCACAGGTGCGATCACCGCCCCGCGCCCCGCGGCAGCCTTGTGTCAGCCTCGTGCGGGGAACGAGGAGGCGGACATGCGACTGCGGCCGGGGTTCGAGGTGTACTGGCGGGACCGTGGCGCCAGCCAGATCGGCGTCGACCCCCGGTGCGCCGTGCGGCTGGAGGGTCTCTCCGACGCCGAGCAGCGGCTCCTCGACCGGCTGCCGACGGCCCTTGACGGCGACGAGCTCCTCGTCCGCGGGCAGGAGCTGGGGATCCCCGAGCAGGACGTCACCGGGCTGCTCGAGCGACTGGTTTCGGCGCGGGTGCTCGTCGCGGAGCTGCCACCGGGCGATCCGGACCCGGACGACGTGTACTGGCACCTGGCGGCGGCGGCGGGTCAGCCGCGGCCGGCGCCGAGGAGCGCCGCGATGGTGGAGATCCGCGGCGTCGACCAGCTGGGCCTGCGGATCGCGTGCGTGCTCTCCCAGGCCGGGGTCGGCACAGTGCTGCTCCGGGACGAGCGGCTGGTCCTTGCCGAGGACCTCGGGGCGGGGGTGTTCCGGGAGTCCGACGTCGGCGCGGTGCGGGAGAGGGTGGGCCTGGCGGTCCTGCGCTCGGTCTGCCCGCTCGTCGGGGTCAGCGCGCCGAGCGGTGCGCGACCGGACCTCGTGGTGGTCGTGGACCATGGTGTGGTGGACCCGGTCCCGCTGCGGATCCTGATGCGGGAGGACGTTGCCCACCTGCCGGTGCTGGTGCGCGAGCTGGACGTCGTCGTCGGCCCCCTGGTGCGACCGGGCCTGGGGGTCTGCCTGCGCTGCGTCGACCTGCACCGCTGCGACCAGGATCCGCGCTGGCCCGCGGTGGCCACGCAGATCGCCGCCCGGCCTCCACGCGGGGTGGAGACGTCGCTCGCCTGGCTGGGTGCCGCCCTCGCGGCCCACCAGGCGCTCGCCATGCTGGACGGACGGCCGGTCGCCGTCGACGGAGCGAGCCTGGAGGTCAGCGCGTCGGATCCTCTGCCGGCGAGGCGGGAGTGGGCGGTGCACCCCGAGTGCGGCTGCGCGCCGACGACGTTCGACGTCGCGCCTGACGCGCAGGCAACGTCACGCCGCTGAGGTGCGACGCAACGGTGCCTGCGCCCACGTGTCGTCCTTGCGGGGACGGCCGCGGCCGCGCTTGCGCGCCACGATCTGGCCCTCGACGAAGACCTCGCCGCCCCACACGCCCCATGCCTCCTGCCGGTCGAGCGCACCGGCCAGGCACATGGCCCGGATCGGGCACGTCGCGCACAGCGCCTTGGCACGTTCGACGTCGTCGCCGCGTTCGGCGAACCACAGGTCGAGGTCGTCGAGCTCCTGGCAGGGCAACAGGTTGTCGTCGAGGATCGGGAGGTCGATCGTCTGGGTGGGGAGCGGCCAGGTGGTGGCCGATCCCCCACGAGAGATCTGGTCGAGTACGGAGGTGAACTGCACGGGATGCTCCTGAGGCATGGGGTCGGTCGGCCGGATGGGGAATCGCGCTTCGACATCCCGTGAGGACATGCTCGGGAAAGAAGAAGCCGCGGACCCTGGGAGGGCTCCGCGGCTTCGGCTGTGCGCAGCTGGGCTGCTACAGAGCTCTGGCCTTGGAGCTGGGCATGGCGCTGCGGTGACCGGCGCCGCCGTCGGGGGCGATC
>JAENWO010000204.1 GCA_016649925.1 Actinomycetales bacterium | reverse complement strand
TCAACAACGAGAAGCGGATGCTCCAGGAGGCCGTCGACTCGCTGTTCGACAACGGCCGCCGTGGCCGTCCGGTCACCGGCCCGGGCAACCGGCCGCTGAAGTCCATCTCGGACATGCTCAAGGGCAAGCAGGGCCGGTTCCGTCAGAACCTGCTCGGCAAGCGCGTCGACTACTCCGGCCGTAGCGTCATCGTGGTCGGCCCACAGCTCAAGCTGCACCAGTGCGGCCTGCCCAAGCAGATGGCCCTGGAGCTGTTCAAGCCGTTCGTGATGAAGCGTCTCGTGGACCTGAACCACGCGCAGAACATCAAGAGCGCCAAGCGGATGGTCGAGCGCGCGCGCTCCGTGGTGTGGGACGTCCTCGAAGAGGTCATCACCGAGCACCCGGTGCTGCTCAACCGTGCGCCCACCCTGCACCGGCTGGGCATCCAGGCGTTCGAGCCGCAGCTGGTCGAGGGCAAGGCCATCCACCTGCACCCGCTCGTCTGTGGCGCCTTCAACGCCGACTTCGACGGCGACCAGATGGCGGTCCACCTGCCGCTGAGCGCAGAGGCGCAGGCCGAGGCCCGCATCCTGATGCTCTCCAGCAACAACATCCTCAAGCCGTCGGACGGTCGTCCGGTGACGATGCCCTCCCAGGACATGATCATCGGTCTGTACCACCTGACGTCGGACCACGAGGACGCCGCAGGCCAGGGCCGTGCGTTCACATCGCCGTCGGAGGCCATCATGGCCTTCGACGCGCACGTGCTCGATCTCAACGCGAAGGTCAGCATCCGGATGGCCGGGCTCGTCCCGCCGTCGTCCGACTGGCAGGCGCCCGAGGGCTGGAACGCCGGTGACGCGGTGCTGCTCGAGACCACGCTGGGCCGCGCGCTCTTCAACGAGGCGCTCCCGGTGGACTACCCGTTCATCAACACGGTGGTCGACAAGAAGGTGCTTTCCGCGATCGTCAACGACCTCGCCGAGCGGTACCCGAAGGTCGAGGTCGCCGCGAGCCTGGACGCGCTCAAGGAGGCCGGCTTCAAGTGGGCCACCCGCTCGGGTGTGACCATCGCGATCTCCGACGTCGTCACGCCGGAGAGCAAGGCCCAGATCCTCGAGGGCTACGAGGCGAAGGCTGCCAAGGTCCAGTCGCAGTACGACCGTGGTCTGATCACGGACGACGAGCGCCGTCAGGAGCTCATCGACATCTGGACCCAGGCGACGAACGACGTCGACGACGCGATGCGGGCGAACTTCCCGAAGGAAAACTCCGTGTACCGGATGGTCGGTTCCGGTGCTCGCGGTAACTGGATGCAGGTCCGTCAGATCGCCGGTATGCGTGGTCTGGTGGCGAACCCCAAGGGTGAGATCATCCCGCGTCCGATCAAGAGCAACTACCGCGAGGGCCTGTCCGTCCTCGAGTACTTCATCGCCACGCACGGTGCCCGTAAGGGTCTGGCCGACACCGCCCTGCGGACGGCCGACTCGGGTTACCTCACCCGTCGCCTCGTCGACGTCTCCCAGGACGTCATCATCCGCGAGGAGGACTGTGGGACCGAGCGCGGTCTGACGCTGCCGATCACCGAGCGCCTGGGCGATGGCAAGGTCCGTCGCGCCGACACGGTCGAGACGAGCGTGTACGCCCGGACGCTGGCCGGCCCGGTCTCCTCGCCCTCCGGCGAGGTCCTCGGCGAGGGCGGCGACGACGTCGGTGACGTGCTCATCGAGAAGCTCATCGCCGCCGGCGTGGAGCAGCTCAAGGTCCGTTCCGTCCTGACGTGCGAGTCCCGCGTGGGCACGTGCGCCAAGTGCTACGGCCGTTCGCTGGCCACTGGCAAGCTCGTGGACATCGGTGAGGCCGTCGGCATCATCGCCGCGCAGTCGATCGGTGAGCCCGGCACGCAGCTGACCATGCGGACGTTCCACACCGGTGGTGTCGCCTCTGCGGACGACATCACGCAGGGTCTGCCCCGTGTCACCGAGCTGTTCGAGGCCCGCACCCCCAAGGGTGAGGCCCCGATCGCGGAGATGGCCGGTCGGATCGCGGTGGACGAGACCGAACGCACGCGTCGCCTGGTCATCACGCCCGACGACGGCAGCGAGGAGATCGTCTACCCGGTCACCAAGCGGTCGCGCCTGCTGATCAAGGACGGCGACCACGTCGCCGTCGGCCAGCAGCTCGTCGCGGGTGCGGTCGACCCGAAGAAGGTGCTCCGGATCCTCGGCCCGCGCTCGGTGCAGAAGCACCTCGTGGACGAGGTCCAGGAGGTCTACCGCTCGCAGGGCGTGGACATCCACGACAAGCACATCGAGGTCATCGTGCGGCAGATGCTGCGTCGTGTGACCGTGCTCGACTCCGGCGAGTCCGGGCTGCTGCCCGGCGAGCTGGCCGAGCGCGGCCGCTTCGAGGACGAGAACCGTCGGGTCGTCTCCGAGGGTGGGGTCCCGGCCTCGGGTCGCCCCGAGCTGATGGGCATCACGAAGGCCTCGCTGGCCACCGACTCGTGGCTGTCCGCGGCGTCCTTCCAGGAGACCACGAAGGTGCTGACCGAGGCCGCGATGAGCGGGCGTTCGGACTCCCTGCTGGGTCTGAAGGAGAACGTCATCCTCGGAAAGCTCATCCCGGCCGGTACCGGTCTGCCGCGCTACCGCAACGTGCGCGTCGAGCCGACCGAGGCCGCCAAGGCCGAGATCTACCCGAGCTTCGGGTACGACGAGATCGACTACGCCCCCCTCTCCGAGGGTTCCGGCCAGGCGATCGCGCTCGAGGAGCTCGACCTGGGTCGCGGCTTCGGGGCGGACTACCGCTGATCAGCTGACCCCAGCACGACAACGGCCCGGCACCTCCGTGAGGGGGGGCCGGGTCTTCGTCGCTGCCCGACGGCGGTGCTCAGGTCACCGGCGAGCCGACGGCGGTGCTTAGGCCCCGAGCGCCCGACGGCGGTGCTCAGGTCACCGGCGAGCCGTCGCACGGTGGGGAGGCGGTCGCCCGGCCGGAGCCCGCCGTCGCGGGTGAGCGCGATGATCTGCTCGCACAGCTGCTGATCCGGCGCCACCGCCGAGGTGGGGTCGATCCGGAGCATCATGCGGTGCCGCCCGCCGGAGCGCGGCCCTTGGTCGTGGACCAGAGCCGACGGCGGAAGCGGGTGCGTTCGTTGTCCCCTCCCGAGAGGGTGGAGCGCCCCACGGCCACCAGCAGCAGGACCGGGACGAGCGCGTAGCCCACCACCAGGAGCGCCCCGACCCAGCCGGGACCGACCTGGCCCGTGGCGAGCGCCGCGGCGGGTGAGAACGTCAGCCCGATAAGGACCCAGCCACCACCCGCTGCAGGGAGCCCTCGGCCGGTGACCAGGTGCCAGAGCCCGAGCACCGCTGAGGACGAGGCGATTCCGGCGTCGACGGCACGGGGGCGTCGCGCCGTGCATGCCTCCAGCGCGGCCTCCTGCTCGGCCGGGATGCGTGCGCCCACGCGTTCAGCGAGCTTCCGGGTGCTGCGCCGGCGGTAACCCGGGTGCAGCGGCAGCAGGGCCACCACGGCACCCACCAGGATCAGCGGGACGACCTCGACAAGCACGGCACCCCACCCATCGCAGAAGCTTGTCCTGAGACAGACGTACGAGGAGGGGGTTATGTGTCCTTGCAGAGCTACCAGTGCGTCAGGGCGATGCCGTGGTCCTCGATCGCGGCACGCAGGTCACCGCTGCGCAGCAGCTCGTACTCCCACGTGCGCTTGCGGCGCATGGCCGCCGGTTCGTCCGTCCCGCCCACCCCGGGAACCGCCGGGTGCAGGAACATCTCGCTGACGCCGTCGGGCACGGCCGGCAGGAGGCCGACGTACATCCCCAAGAGGTCCGCGCGGTCGCGGATCGTGTCGGGCGGGCGCGGGTCGCCGAGCATGACCTCCGGGATCCTCACACCCGCCGCGTCCGCGCGCGCAACGGCGTCGGCGTGGTGCCCTCGGAAGCCGGCGGGGGCGTCCAGCGGCGGTAGGTACCGTGGGAGGCGGAGCGACAGACCGTGCCGTGCGGCGACCGTGATCGCCTGCGGCACCACGCCCGTCGGTGCGCCCGCGGATGCCTCGGGCCCGAGGCCGTACAGCGCCGAGGTGTGCAGGTCCAGGTGCGTGGGCGCGGGCCCGCGCGCCGTCAGCCAGGCCAGCTGCTCCTCGATCCAGCCCTCGATCTCCTCCGGCCCCGCGTGGGCGAGGAGAGCCGGGTCCAGCTCCACATGGAGGCCGACGGCGATCGGCACCTCGAGCGCGAGGGCCGCCTCGGCATCGGGCCGCGTGGTGAGCAGGGACGTGGCGGTCAGTGCGCCGAGGTGCGCCAGCTCGGCGACCGCCGCGTTGACGCCGGCGTCCAAGCCGAAGTCGTCGGCCGTCAGGACCAGCTCGCGGGTCATCCGGCCGCCTCAGGCCGTCGCCGGATCGGCGACGGCGCGCTGGGGCGGGAGGTCCGCCGTCGTGCGGTCGAAGTGGACGAACCGGGACAGGATCGCCGAGACGGTGACCAGGGCGCACGGGAACACGGCGATGAGGAAGCGCGCGGCGTCGCCGGGCCGTTCGCCGGGGCTGTCCCCGCTCTGGAACCCGAACAGGGCGAACACCGCGAGGAACGCGAGCGACTTGACCGCCGCGTTGAGCCGGTTGAAGAAGCCGAACGCGGAAAGGAACATGCCCTCGCGCCGCACGCCGGTGCGCGCGGTGTCCTCGTCCAGCAACCGGGCGACGATGAGGTCCATCGTGGCCATCACACCGCTGTAGCCGAGGCCGACGAGCGCTCCGAACACGATCGCGGTCGCGAGCGAGTCGGCGAGGAGCATGGTGCCCAGAGCCGCGGCGAGCACGATCAGCGCGACCCGCCAGATCCGCTCCGGGTCGAAGCGGCGCACCAGCCGGGTCCACAGCAGCAGGCACAGCCCGGAGACGCCGATGACCGTGGCCAGCAGGTAGGTCGCGTGGGCGCCGGGAAGCCCGAGCGTGTACTTGACGAAGAACGGCACCGCGGCCACGACGAGCGCCATGCCCGCCGAGTAGGCGCCACTGGTCAGGGCGATCAGCCAGAACTTCCGGTTCGAGACGATTACCTTCACGGAGTCCAGCAGCCGCGGCTGGTCCATGTGTTGCACCGAGGAGTCCTCGCGCGCACCGAGCGCGCAGTAGATGATGACGCTCGTCGCCACCACCCCGAAGATCTGGGCGGTGCGGGAGATCCCGATCGCGTCCGTGAGCATCGGGAC
>JAENWO010000320.1 GCA_016649925.1 Actinomycetales bacterium | reverse complement strand
CCTCGTCGGCGGCGCGCCGGCGCCGGCCGAAGCGCCAGACGAGAACTGCGGCGACGCCGACGAAGGCGAGCAGCAGGAGCAGCGGGCCGGACACCCCGCCGGCGAGCGTCCCGGAGCCTCCCGCCGAGGCCCTGGCATGCAGGGATGGCTGGTCCGGGGTCAGGTCCCAGGTCACCGTCCTGCCGTCGAGGACGCCGTCGTGCTCTGACACCGCGCCCGGGAAGGTCAACGACAGCTGCACCGTCCATGGCACCACTTCATCGCCCTCCACCGTGGG
This sequence comes from Actinomycetales bacterium, assembly GCA_016649925.1. Lineage (GTDB taxonomy): Bacteria > Actinomycetota > Actinomycetes > Actinomycetales > Beutenbergiaceae > JAENWO01. Next base: position 3,669 of record JAENWO010000320.1, on the reverse strand, counting down.
GTCGAGCTCGGCGAACGAGCCGTTCACCAGGTAGTCACCGCCGAGCCGCGTGATCGTCAGCGCGCCGCTCGTGCTGCCGGCGACGCGGTCGATCTGCACGTCGGTGAGGGTGAGGCTCATCCCGACGAACTCGCCGTCGTCGTAGGGCTCACCCGTCACACCGACGTCCGGTGCGGCGTCGAGCTCCTCGGCGAGCGTGTCGGCGAGGTTCGTCGGGTCTTCGCCGTTGGCGAGGGCCCAGCTGCTGCTGATCGCGACGAGCACCGTTCCGGAGACGGTGTTGCGCGAGCTGAGCTCCAGGTTCCCGTCCACCTTCATGCACCCGCCGAGGACGAGGACATCGAGGGCGGTCAGCACCGCGAGGAGGGTGCGGGTTCGGCTCACGGGTCGAGTGTGCCATCCACAGCCCCGGAGCCGTCGGGCGGACGGGGCGTGGCCCGACCAACAGCGGCCAACTCGTGACCGGCCACGTCAGGGGTCCGTGCCGTTGCAGCAGCTCACCGTCGACGACCGCACCGCACTCTCCCCGTGGGACGAGGGCTACGCGCACCCCGGCTGGTTTCCCAGCCGCAGCCGGGCACGTTCCCCGCCCAGCTGTACCCATGGCTCTCACCACCGACTCGTGACGTGCGGACTGCAAAGGCTTGCAATGTGCACCGGTGGCATCGATAGTGCTCCGACCTGCTCCTTCATCGCCACAGCGGACTGGCCGGAGTGGGCTGGATGACCGAGGTCACAATCTGGTCACAAGTGTTGACCGCGCGAGACGATGCTCGGAGACTGGCGGGAAGTGCACGAGGAGGTGCCATGCGTTCCACCGCGAGCGACGTCGCCCGGTTGGCCGGCGTCTCGGTCTCGACGGTCTCGCGCGCGCTCACCGTCCCGGACAAGGTCTCGACCTTGACGCGCCTGAGGGTGCAGGAGGTCGCCCGCGGCCTCGGCTACCACCCGAACCAGGCGGCCCGCGGGTTGGCCACCGGACGCACCGGCAACCTGGGCCTGGTCATCCCGGACCTGGAGAACCCGTACTTCTCCTCCATCACGAAGGCCGTGCAGAGCCGCGCCCGCTCCGTGGGCTACGCCGTCTTCGTCGCGGACACGGACGAGGACTCCCAGGAAGAGCCGGAGATCATCCGCAACCTCGCCAAACAGGTCGACGGCGTGATTCTGTGCTCCTCCCGCGCGAGCGACGCCGAGCTCGTCGACCGCGCGAAGGAGACCCGGGTGATCCTGCTCAACCGCGAGGCCGCCGACCTCCCGTCGGTGACCGCCGACAACGTCGACGGCATGCGGCAGGCGGTCCGGCACCTGTGGGCGCTGGGCCACCGCGACATCGCCTACGTCGGGGGACCGGTGCGGTCCTGGTCAGACAGCCAGCGGCGGCTCGGGTTCGAGCGGGCCGGCGCCGAGCTCGAAGGCGTCCGGACGCAGGAGCTCGGCGCGTTCCAGCCGTTCTTCTCCGGTGGGGTGGCGGCAGCCGACATCGTGCTCGCCAGCGGGGCCACCGCCGTCGTCGTCTACAACGACCTGATGGCGCTCGGTCTGCTCGAGCGCGTCAAGGAGCGAGGCATCGTCGTCGGGCGCGAGCTCAGCGTGGTCTCGTTCGACGACATCATGCTCTCCGCCGCCATCACGCCGCGGCTGACCACCGTCGCGGTGCCCATCCCGCTCCTCGCCCGAACAGCGATCGACCTCCTGCTCGGCCTCTTCGAGGACGGCGCGGGGACGCCCGGCGTCGCCCGGACCAGGGTCGTGAGCCTGCAGCACACCATCCCCGTGGACCTCATGGTCCGCGGCTCCACCGGGCCCGTCCCGAAACCTCACAGATCACTCGCCCGGTGACGATACCGGGCGACGACGAAAGGATATCCATGCGTCGGACCAGAGCACTTCAGGTAGCCGCGACAATGGCCACGTTCGGCATGCTGCTCGCAGCATGCTCAGCGCCGGACTCCGGCGGCGGCACGGCCACCACGGGCGGCGACGGCGGCACCTCCGCGGCCGGCGACGAGGTGCCCGACACGCCCTCGGCACCGGTCACCCTCAACATCCTCGACGTCGCGGGCAACATGAAGCTCACCCAGGGGATGATCGATGCATTCGTCGCGGCGAACCCCGATGTGATCTCCTCGGTGACGTGGGAGTCCGGCGGCGCGCCCGACGTGGTCGGTACCATCAAGCCGCAGGTCGACTCCGGCAACCTCTCCGTGGACCTCGTCCTGACCGGCACCGACGGCCTCTCCGCCGGCATCGACCAGGACCTCTGGATCCAGGTCGTCTCGGAGTACGGGGACCGGCTGAGCAACCAGGAGAACTACATCGAGCCGGCCGCCGCGATGCAGGGGTTGGCCGACGACTACGGCGTGGTCGTCACCTACTACCCGTCGGGCCCGCTGATCCAGTACAACCCCGATGCGGTCGACGACGTCCCCTCCACGCCCGAGGAGCTCCTGGCCTGGGCCGAGGCGCACCCGGGCGAGTTCGGCTACGCGCGCCCGGCCAACTCCGGCCCCGGCCGCACGTTCCTCCAGGGCCTGCCCTACATGCTCGGCGACGTGGACCCGTCCGACCCGGTGAACGGCTGGGACAAGACGTGGGACTACCTGCGTCAGCTGAACCAGTACGTCGACAACTACCCCACCGGGACCGGACAGGTCATCACGAACATCAGTGACGGCACCTGGAACATGATCCCGACCACCACCGGCTGGGACATCGAGCCGCGGGCCGACGGCCGCGAGCCGAACACGATGGAGGCCGCAGCGTTCGACGACTTCACCTGGGTCACCGACGCGCACTACGCCGTCATCCCGCAGGGGCAGAGCCCGGACAAGATCTCCGCGATCCTCCTCCTGCTGCAGAACATGCTGACCCCGGAGGTGAACGCCATGGCTTACGACACCGGCTACTTCTACCCGGGGCCGGCCATCGAGGGCGCCACGCTGGACCTCGCCCCCGCGGAGAGCCAGCAGGTCATCGAGGAGTTCGGCCGTGACTGGTACGACGAGCTCATCGCCTCCGTGCCCACCGCGACTCCGCTTCCTCCGGCGCCGCTTGTCGAAGCCTTCGACATCTGGGACCGCGAGATCGGCGCCGGAAAGTACTGAGGACGAACACCATGGCGATATCAGCGGGCGCGTTCGAGACCCTCGAGCTCAAGAAGCTGGGACGGAGCTTCGGCGGACAGGTCGCGCTGGCTGACCTCAACCTGACGATCCGGGCGGGCGAGTTCATCGCCCTGCTCGGACCGTCGGGTTGCGGGAAGTCCACCGCACTGAACTGCCTCGCGGGACTCCTCCCGCTGACCCACGGCACGATCACGATCGACGGCGAGCGCATCGACACACTGCCGTCCGAACGTCGCGGGTTCGGCATGGTGTTCCAGAACTACGCGCTGTTCCCCCACCTGAGCGTGGAGAAGAACATCGCGTTCGGGCTGCAGATGCGCAAGGTGGCGAAGGCGGAGATCAGGAGGCGGGTGGCCGAGGCCCTCGCGCTCGTGAAGCTGGAGACCCACGCGAAGAAGCTGCCAGGGCAACTCTCCGGCGGGCAGCAGCAACGCGTGGCCATCGCCCGGGCGGTGGTGCTCGAGCCGAGGCTCGTCCTGATGGACGAGCCGCTGTCCAACCTCGACGCGAAGCTCCGCCTGGAGATGCGCACGGAGATCCG
>JAENWO010000074.1 GCA_016649925.1 Actinomycetales bacterium | reverse complement strand
GGCACCTACATCTCGAACGGGATCACCAAATACTTACCTTACTCGTAAACAAACACCAGAAAGCCATTTCCGACACGCGACACCAGCTAGGCCGAGTCCACCGAGAGCAGCGCGTCCCACGGGACGGTGATCGTCCCGGCGACCGTGATCAGGTCGCAATGATCGGCACCGACCCGCACGAGGCGCCCGCGGTGCGCCCCGGCCAGCGTGTGGAGGACGACGGCGCTGCCCTCGTGTGCGAGGGCGCGCAGGACATGCCCCAGGCCCAGTGCGCGCTCCACCCGGCTGGGTTCGGGTGCGGCGCCCGCGAGCGACCACGCCACCGCGACCGCGTGGCGAGGGACGAGGCTGCGCCGCTCGCCGGTGCCGATCACGATCCAGGCGGTCGCCACGTCGACCACCGTTCCGGACCGGTCGCTGCCGTCCCTCAGTCGAAGCGTCAGCTGCTCACCACGTCGAGCCCGCCACCGGTCCGAGAAGGACGTTGACGCAACCTCCGCCTCGGCGAGCTCGACCACCCGGACGTCGTCGACGACCCGCTCTGCGGCGGCGAACTGCGCCTGGAGGTCTTCGAACAGGTCGTCCCACCGCATGTGGTCACAGTAGGGACGATGTCCACAGCTCGCCCCCGCTCTGGACACGAGACTCACGAGGCACTACACCTAGTCATAGTCACATGCACGAACCGACACGTAGTGATACTCAACGAACTCGAGGGCGAGGTGGATGATGCTTCCTCAGCTTTCCGGTCTCACGATCGTCCATCGCCTCGCTGTCTCCCTGCTCGTCGCGGGCGGCTCGGGGGTCGGCGCCTGGGCCCTGCTGCGCCACGGCTTCACCCTGACGTCGGTCCCCACAGCACCCCACATCGACGAGGTCGTCGGCGCGGGCATCATGTGGTGCGGTTCCGCGCTCCTCCTCTGGTACACCGCCACTGCTCTGGTCAGCACCGTCTGCCTGGCGGTTCGAGCCGCCGGCCGGGCGTGGCGCTGGGGTGAGCGGGTGGTCGACCGGGCGGGCGCACCGCTGGTTCGTCGCCTGGTGGGAGCCGGTGCGGGTGCGGTGCTCACCGCGGGGGTGCTGCTCTCGCCCGCCCACGCGGCGCCTCCCCCGCCCGAGCCGGCTCCGACGGTCACCGCCGACACCCTCAGCGAGGACCTCACCTGGGGCGCGACCGCCGGCGGCGCCTCGTCCCAGGGCGCCGGAGCAGGGTCTGACGCCCCGCCCGCTCCCGCCACCGAAGCCGCTCCGGGTACACCGCCGGAGACACCGGGCGCACCGCCGGAGACACCGGGTACACCGCCGGAGACACCGACGTTGCCGGCGTCGACCTCAGGCACCGTGGAAGCACCGGAAGCCGAAGGTCAGGACCGGGCCGACCACATCGTCTCGAGCGGTGAGTCGCTGTGGACCATCGCTGCCTCGACGCTCCCCAACGAGGCCTCCGATGCCCGGATCGCCGCTGAGTGGCCCCGCTGGTACCGGGCGAACGTCGACGTCATCGGCGCCGACCCCGATCTCATCCTTCCCGGGCAGGTCCTGGACACGCCCGAGCACGTCACCGGCACGCATTGACGCGTCACCGGCAGCTGGATCCCACCGAACCGACACGCACCGAGGAGTCCCCCTATGAGCGCACCCTCTATCGCCCGACTGCCCCTGGCTCCGATGCCGGCGCAACCACCACCGCAGGTACCACCCCTGCGAGTGCTGCCCGCCACACCCGAGGAGCGCCGCACGTGGGACCGGGTGCGCTTCGAAGGGCCGGGAACACCGGCCGCCCGGGAGGAGGACGAGGGTCGCGGACCACATCTGGTCTGGTCCGACCGCGGCCTGCCGGAGCTCCCGGACGCCGCGACGTGGTGCGGGACCCTGGTCCGCGCCGCGGTGGAGGCACTGGTCGGGGCTCGACCGACCGCTCAGCTTTCCCGCTGGCTCAGCACCGAGCTGTGGACCGCGTTGAACCGACGCGCGGTGCTCGGCGTGCAGATCGCGGGTCGGCCCCAGCGGCCCCACCCCGTGACGGTGCGCCGCGTCCACGCGTGCGAGATCAGCCCCACCACATGCGAAGCCTCCGTCGTGGTGCACGACGGCGAGCGCGTCCGCGCCGCGGCGATCCGCATCGAGGTGCATCGAGGCCGCTGGCGCGCCACGGCGCTCCAGATCGGCTGACCGACGGCGGTCGGCGTGCGTGCAAGACCGTGCCGGGTCAGACCGCGCCGGGCCAGACCGCGCCGGGCCAGACCGTGCCGGGCCCGCGCCGGGTCATGCCGGGTCGCCCAGCGCACGACCCGCCAGCCGGACATCCGGCGACAACCTGACTACTTGCGCTTCTTCGCAGCCTTGGCGGCGCGACGGCGAGCCTCACGGTTGGCTCCGTCTGCGGACGTTCCGGCGGCTGCGCCACCCGCGGGCCGGCCGGCCGCGGGACGGCCGTCGGAGCGCGCCTCCTTGGCGGTCGAGCCCGCGTCGCCGTCCACGCTGGGGGCGGAGTACTGCAGGGCCGTCGAGCGCTGCGGCACACCGAGACCCAACGGGTCATCCGCGGAGGCGACCGGCTGCGCGGGGATCGACTTCTTTCCCACCCGCTTGCCCTGCGGACGGGTTCGGCCCTGGTTGGCCGAAGCACCAGCACCCGCTCCACCCGCACCGGCACCCGCACCACCCGCACCGGCACCAGCACCACCCGTGCCGGTACCCGCATCCGGAGCAACAGGTGTGCCGTTCGACGAGCCGGCCGCACTCGGAGTCGTACCCGTCCCGGTTGCGTCCATGAAGTCGGTCACCTGTGCGGCGTCGGCCGCCGGCTCCTCCGGCTTACGGACCTCGAGGTTGAAGAGGAAACCGACGGCTTCCTCCTTGATCCCCTCGTTCATCGCCTGGAACAGCTGGAAGCCCTCGCGCTGGTACTCCACGAGGGGATCGCGCTGCGCCATCGCGCGCAGGCCGATGCCCTCCTTGAGGTAGTCCATCTCGTACAGGTGCTCACGCCACTTCCGGTCGAGCACGGAGAGCACGACGCGCCGTTCGAGCTGCCGGATGATGCCGGGGGTGAGCTCCTCCTCGCGTCTTTCGTACGCGAGCTTCGCGTCCGAGACGAGCTCGCTGACGAGCTGCTCCCGGGTCACCCGGGTGGCGTGACCCGCCTCCTCGATGACCTCCTCGATGGTGATCGAGACGGGGAAGTTCGTGCGCAGGTCGGTCCAGAGCTGCTCGAGGTCCCAATCCTCCGGGGTGTTGGACGTGGTCGCATCGGTGACGACGCCGGTGACGACGTCCTCGATGAAGCCCTGCACCTGGTCGGCGAGGTCTTCGCCCTCGAGCACCCGACGGCGCTCCTCGTAGACGACGGTGCGCTGACGTGACAGGACGTCGTCGTACTTCAGGACGTTCTTGCGGATCTCGAAGTTGCGCGCCTCAACCTGGCCCTGGGCGCTGGCGATACCCCGCGTGACCATCTTCGACTCCAGCGGCATGTCGTCGGGGAATCCCGACGAGTTCATGAACCGCTCCGCAAGACCTGCGTTGAACAACCGCATCAGGTCGTCCTCGAGCGAGAGGTAGAACCGGGACTCCCCCGGGTCACCCTGCCGTCCGGATCGACCACGCAGCTGGTTGTCGATGCGGCGGGACTCGTGCCGTTCCGTGCCGAGCACATACAGGCCCCCGAGCGCGGTAACCTCCTCGTGCTCGACGGCCACGGACGCCTTCGCCTCCTCGAGCGCCGCCGGCCACGCGGCCTCGTACTCCTCCGGCGTCTGGCCGGGGTCGAGACCGCGCTCGGCCAGCGCCGCGATCGCCAGGTACTCGGCGTTGCCACCGAGCATGATGTCGGTACCGCGACCGGCCATGTTCGTGGCAACCGTCACGGCGCCCTTGCGCCCCGCCATCGCGACGATCGCCGCTTCACGGGCGTGCTGCTTGGCGTTGAGCACCTCGTGCGGGACGCCGTGCTTCTTCAGCAGCTTGCTGAGCAGCTCGGACTTCTCCACGCTCACGGTGCCGACGAGCACCGGCTGACCGGTGGCGTGCCGCTCGACGATGTCCTCGACGACGGCGTCGAACTTCACCTTCTCGTTCTTGTAGACGTAGTCGGCGCGGTCGAGACGGACCATGTCCTGGTTCGTCGGGATGGGCACGACGCCGACGTCGTACGTGCCCTGGAACTCCGCGGCCTCCGTCATGGCCGTACCGGTCATGCCGGAGAGCGTGTCGTAGAGCCGGAAGTAGTTCTGCAGGGTGATCGTGGCGAGCGTCTGGTTCTCGGCCTTGATGGCCACGCCCTCCTTCGCCTCGATGGCCTGGTGCATGCCCTCGTTGTAGCGACGACCGGCGAGGATCCGCCCGGTGTGCTGGTCGACGATGAGGACCTCACCCTTGAGGACGACGTAGTCCTTGTCGCGGGCGAACAGCTCCTTCGCCTTGATCGCGTTGTTGAGGAAGCCGATGAGGGGGGTGTTGAGGGACTCGTAGAGGTTCTCGATGCCGAGGTAGTCCTCGACCTTCTCGATGCCGGGCTCCAGCACGCCGACGTTCTTCTTCTTCTCGTCGACCTCGTAGTCGTGGTCGCGTCGCAACCTGATGGCCAGCCGGGCGAACTCGGCGTACCACTTGTTGACGTCGCCGGACGCGGGTCCGGAGATGATCAGCGGCGTCCGGGCCTCGTCGATGAGGATCGAGTCGACCTCGTCGACGATCGCCATGTTGTGCCCGCGCTGCACGAGCTCGGTGGAACCCCAGGCCATGTTGTCACGCAGGTAGTCGAACCCGAACTCGTTGTTCGTGCCGTAGGTGATGTCCGCCGCGTACATCGCCCGGCGTTCCTCGGGACGCTGGCCGGAGAGGATGACGCCGGTGGTCATGCCGAGGAACCGGTACACGCGGCCCATCAGCTCGCTCTGATAGTTCGCGAGGTAGTCGTTGACGGTGACCACGTGCACGCCCTTGCCCGAGAGGGCGTTGAGGTACGCAGGCAGCGTCGCGACGAGGGTCTTGCCCTCACCGGTCTTCATCTCGGCAATGTTGCCCAGGTGGAGCGCGGCCCCGCCCTGGACCTGCACGTTGAAATGGCGCTGGCCGAGAGTCCGGCTGGCTGCCTCCCGCACCGCGGCGAACGCCTCCGGCAAGAGGGAGTCGACGGTCTCGCCGTCGGCGACGCGCTCTTTGAACCGGTCCGTCTCCTCGCGCAGCTCCGCGTCGGTGAGGTCCGTCATGGACTCCTCGAGGGCGTTCACCTGGGCGGTCAGCGCTTCAAGCTTGCGGAGGATCTTTCCCTCACCCAGGCGCAGGATCTTGTCGAGGATCGCAGGCACGCAAACTCCCGGTCGGTAGGAACTCACCCGCGTCGTGCGACGCCGGTGCTGACGTCCATCGTAGGCGAGAGCGCCACCTGCTCCCGCAGCGATTCGCCCTGGGCGGAGCGGACCTCGCGCCAGCACGCCCGACGGCGGCTCCCACCTCCGGGGCACATCTCCCCTCGGACGGAGTCGCACCTCGCGCCAGCACGCCCGACGGCGGCTCCCACCTCCGCAGGGGAGCCACCCCTCAGACGGTGCCCAGCGCGCGCAGTGCCGGCACCAGGTCACCGCGCGCCCCGGCGGGGACGACGACGTCGGACAGCCCCAACCACTGGGCCATCACCCGCAGCTCGGCGGCGAGCTCCTCCGCGGTCCCGACCGGTGCCTCCTCCTCGGCGAACGCGGACCGCACGAGCAGCCCCCCGGCGGCGCGGTCAGCCTTGAGGTCCACCCGCGCCACGAGCCGGTCCCCGAGGAGGAACGGCAGCACGTAGTAGCCGTGCACGCGTTTGTGGGCCGGTGTGTAGATCTCGATCCGGTAGTGCATGCCGAACAGCTCCTCGAGACGACGGCGTTCGAAGACGAGCGGGTCGAACGGCGCGAGGAGAGCCCGACCCGAAACTGTACGCGGCACCCATGCCTCGGTGTGCAGGTACACGGGACGGTCCCAGCCGCGCACGAGGACCTCCTCGAGCACGCCGGTGGCGACCAGGTGCGCGACCGCGGCCCGCGTGGGCTCGATGCGGAGCCGGAAGTAGTCCGCGAGGCACCGCAGCGTCCCGAGCCCGTGGGCGCGGGCGGAGATCTCGACCAGCTCGATGACCGACTCGGTCCTCCCGAGCTCCGGCCCCGCGAGCACCGCGGCCGGCAGCACGCGCTCGGTGAGGTCGTAGGCCCGCTCGAACTGTGAGGTCCGGTGTGCGGCCGCGATCGCACCGACCGCGAAGCATCCCTCGAGTGCCACCTTCGCGACGGTCCAGTTCCAGCCCCAGCTCACCTTCGCGCTGCGCTCATGGCCGAGCAGCGAATGCACCTGGGAGGCGGTCACCGGGCCGTGCTCGGCCACGATGTCCAGCACGCGGACGAAAGCGTCTGGCGTCTCCCGCAGCCGGCTGGCAGCCCAGCCGTGCTCCCGGTGAGCCTCCATCCGCCAGCGCAGCAAGCGGTAGGTCCGGGGTGGGATGTAGGACGCCTCGTGCGCCCAGTACTCCACGAGGCGACGGGGACGCGCAGGCGTCCCGAGTGAGGCACGGCCGAGCAGCGAGATGTCGTAGGGACCCAGGCGGGAGAACACCGGCAGGAGATGGGCGCGGGCGACGACGTTGACGGAGTCGATCTGCAACAGTCCGATCCGGTCGAGGAGACGCTGCACGTGCGCCATCGTCACACCTCCGGCCGGGCGCGTCTGCCGGGGCGGCCCGGCGAGCCCCTGCGCTGCGACGGCGATCCGGCGAGCCTGGCCGAGGGTCAGCGTGCGGGTCACCGGATCAGGGTAGGACCAGCCGGTGACATCCGGGGTGCGCCGGCCGAGCCGCCCCCGGCGACGCGGGGTGCGCCGGCCGAGCCGCCCCCGGAAACGCGGGTTACGCCGTCGCTTCCTGCCGACCGGTCCGGCCGCAGCGCGAAACGACGCCCCGGCCACCAGGGCCGGGGCGTCGTCCGTGCGTCAGGGCGAGAGGGTCCTCAGCCCGCGTGCACCGGCTCGGCCTCGCGCATCTCGGCGTTCAGCCGGATCACCCCGTACGTCCATCCGCGGCGGTGGTAGACCACGCAGGGCTGAGCCGTCTCCGAGTCGACGAACAGGAAGAAGGGGTGCCCCACCATCTCCATCTCGGCGAGCGCCTGGTCCACCGTCATCGGCGTCGTCTCGTGCACCTTCTGGCGGACGATCACCGGTGAGTCACCGAGCTGCGCCTCGACGGCGACACCCGGCTCCGTGGGCGCGCGCAGCGTCGTGGCCATGTCATAGACGTCGGGCGTCTCGAGGTCGAGGGGGAGCACGTCCTGCGCCACGATCGGCTCACCACGGCCGTGGTGCGACTTGCGCCGGTCCCGGGCCCTTCGGAGTCGTTCGAGGAGCTTCGTCGTGGCCACGTCCAGCGCTGCGTAGCGGTCCGGGGCACTCGCCTCCGCCCGCACCACGGGGCCCTTCATCCGCACCGTGAGCTCCACCCGCTCGGACTTCTCGGCCAGCCGCGGGTTGTTCTCGTGGGTCACCTCGACGTCCACGCGCTGTGCGTACGGAGCGAGCTGCGCGACCTTGGAGAGCTTCTCCTCCACGTGCCGCCGAAACCGCTCGGGCACCTCGGTGTGACGGCTGACAACGACGATCTCCATGACGACCTCCGAAATACATCAATGGGATGACCGAAGCCTGACCGGATGGTCCGGCTACGGCTGACGGGTACCGCGCTGCGACTTCGTCACTCGCCGACGCGGTTCGTGCGCGCGTGGCACCACCTCCCCGCAAGACACGTCGGGCGAGGTGCGCATCGCGCCCTCGCCCGTCTCCTGCTCCATCACCCGACGCTAGTCCAGTCGCGCCGGAAACTACAGCGATTCATCCAGCGGGTGTCGCGCGCCACGTCGACGTGCCCGGCCTCGGCGTCGCGGCGAGCGCGAACGCCCCCACGACGCTCACCCCGACCTGTTCCAGCGCCGCCCGGCAGGCCGCGAGCGTGGCCCCGGTGGTGACGACGTCGTCCACGAGGAGGCACGCAGCGCCGGCCGGTAGCCGGGTCACCACGCGCACGGCGGAACGCCGGTCCCGCCCCCGAGCCGCCGCCCCCAGGGCGTGCGACCGACCGCCCGAGCGCCGCAGTGCGTCGACCACCCACACGGAGCGAGCCGGGTCCAGTCCGTCCGCCAGACCACGCCCGACGGCGTCCGCCAGGTCCCCGACGACGAACCGTCTCGAGAGCCTTCGTCGCCAGCCGGACGGCGCAGGCAGCACGATCACCGGGGTCCGGGGTGCGGGCGCCCAGGTGATCGCCCCGGCCAGGTACCGCCCGGCGTCCTCACCTGCAGCCGCGAGCGCCGGAACGACGTCCGTGCGGTCGTGCGCCTTCCAGCCGAGCACGATCCGACGCATCGCGCGGGCATAGGGGGCGAGGGCCCAGGTCGGCAGAGGCAGGGCCGTCGGGCCGCCCCGCGCGTCGCGGACCGACAGGTACACGGCGTCCTCCTCGCACCGGCGAGGCACCTGGTGCAGCAGGTCGAGGCAGGACGGGCACAGGCTCAGGTCCGTCTCACCGCAGCCGGCGCACTCCACGGGAAGCACGAGCGCCCCGACGTCGGCGAGCAGGCCGATGGCCCACGACCTCCACGCGGCACGCTCCGCGCCGACGGCCGTGTCTGTGGCGTCCGCCCCAGCGCTCGGCCGGGGTTCGCTCAGCTGCCTCATCCGGCCAGGCTGCGCCGTCGGAGGTGGTGAGCGGGATCGCGCCGGGCGCAGCCGGGGACGAGCCCGCATCCCGGCGGACCGGTGGACCAAGAGGCACGGACCGGCGCGACCCGGCGGGCAAGGCGCGACCCGGCGGGCAAGGCGCGACCCGGCGGATCAGCCCGGGAACGCCGGATCGGCGACCCCCTCGGCCACCCGCCGCCAGCCGTTGCCGCTGCGCGCGTAGAGGGCACCCTCGGTGGTGGCGACGTAGAGCTCACGGTCGCCACGGCCGGAGGCGATCGAGGTGGCGTCGGCGACGCTCGGGAGCGCGATCGAGGGGCCGCCCACGGTCACCAGATGCACCGTGTTGGCGGTGCCGCTCACCCCGAGCACCGCGATCGTCTGCTCGTCCACCCACGCCAGGGCGGACGCCGTCAGGAGGGTTTCGGCGATGGCGAGGGGCGCACCGAGCTGGACGGGGACGCCGTCGGCGTCACGCCCGATCGCGGCGACCTGCACCTCGACCACGCCCTCGGCCACGAAGATGACGGCGACGCGCGTCCCGTCCCGGCTGACCCGGACCGCCTTGACCTGGGTGTGCGCGAGCACCTGCGCCGCGACCGCGACCTGCTCGTGGTCCACGGCACCGGCGATCAGGGCACCGGAGTTCGCCGCGTTCGCGGTCCACACCCACCCGTACCGGTCGTAGGACGGTGGAACCAGCCCGACTCCCTGGGCCACGACGCTCGAGGTGTCCGTCGCCGTCGGCACGGTG
>JAENWO010000282.1 GCA_016649925.1 Actinomycetales bacterium | reverse complement strand
CCGTTGGAGTTCGGCGATCCCACGTTGACCGACGGCGTGGAGGACGAAGCCGGGGTCCTGCTCGGCGATGTGATCACCGACGTCGGCGACAGGCTGGAGTACGAGTACGACTTCGGAGACTCCTGGCGGCACCGCCTCGTGGTGGAGGAAGTGTCTGCCGAGGACGCGCATCAGGTGCGTTGCCTCGGCGGCCGTCGGGCGAGCCCACCGGAGGACTGCGGGGGTATCTGGGCCTACAACGAGCTCGCCGAGGCGTGGGGTGCCTCAAGCCATCCCGCCCACGGTGACGCGATGAATCTGTTGAGCAACGAGCCGTCCTGGTTCGACAGGGAGTTGATCGAGGCCCGCCTCCGGCGAATCCCGCTGGTGGATTCAGGGCGGCGGTTGGGGCGATCGTGATTGGGCTGGACGTGCAGCGACTGCCAGCGCCGTCGGGTCGCCGACCGCCGGCCAGCTCCGCGTTGGGGACAGCGGGATCAGCGCACGCTGACAGACGGCTCCTCCTCAGCTGGTCGGAGGTGCCGTCGCGGGCCGAAGAGCATTTGCCAATGGCCGGTGCGGTGCAGGAGAACGTGGGTCGGGACCTGCAGGGCGACGATCGTCACCACGGTCACGGTCATGTCCAGCGCCGGGACGACGTCGATCGGCAGCGTCAGCGCGAAGGCGATCCGCAGCGCCGCGTCGATCAACATGAACATTGCCCAGACGACGGTGATGTGTCGCCAGGCTCGTCGGAACCGGCGATCGCTGTCCCACAGCCGGTCGAGTAGCCGGGTCCGGGCAGGGAGGAGCTCTCGGGTGATGGTGAACGTCATCGGTCGTGGCGCCCAGAGGGTGGCGAGCATCCACAGGCTGAGTGGCGCGCTCACCCAGGCGCTGCGGACCAGGAGCTGCCGGGGATTGTCGCTCACCAGACCGACCACGAGGCTGTGCAGCATGCAGGCGAGGACCAGTGCACCCAGGGCGTCGATCGAGCGTCGCCGGGTCGCCGTGTAGACCGATCGGGCGAGGGGCGGGATCATCCCGACGATGAGCGCGGGCATCTCACCGACGCCGACGGCCCGCAACCCGTAGAACAGCACGAGGGGCACGGCCACGTCGACCAACGGGCCGCAGGCGGCCGGCAGCGACAGGTTCGTCCCATTCGTCATGTCCCGACCACGCCCGTGCACGGCGGCCCCGCGGAACGGGCGACCGGCCAGTTCGTCCCAGCCGAAGGAACGAGCTACCGAGACTTTGGTCGGTAGTCCTGGTCCGGCGCCCTCGTCGCGACGTCACTTCCCGCAGGGCCCGCCTCGACGTTCGGCAGGACGGCGTCAGGGCACGCTGCGCTAGAGGCCATGACGGCGGTCGCCGAGGACACGCTTGGCGTTCTCCCGCTCGGCCTCGGCGGAGAACGGCTCGCCCCGGCCTCGGCGGGCGGCCACGGCCAGGCGGGTGTCCTCGGCGATCAGGTCGGCGTTGATCGCTGCTGCGATGGTCGGCCCGGCGGCGACGGCGGTCACGACCTGGGCGCGCAGGTCCGCGACGTTCCCGGCCACCCGCACGCCCGGGACCGCGGTGGCTCCCCTGGCGTCCGCGGGCACGTAGGTGCCGATGACGTGACCGTCGATCTCCTCCTCGATGCCGAGCGAGGCGAGCGCGTCGGCGCGTGCGGTGAAGCGCGGGGCCACGACCACGGCCTCGCGGTCGAAGATCTCGCCGGAGCGCAGCCGCACACCGGTGAGCCGGTCGTCGCTGACCTCCAGCGCGGCAACCTGGCCGTCCACGACGGCGATGCCGCGGGCCGCGAGCTGCTCCCACTCTTCGGCGGTGGGGTCGGGTGCGGTGTGCACGAACAGGGTCACGTCCGCGGTCCACTGCCGGAACAGCAGCGCCTGGTGCACCGCCATGGGTCCGGTGCCGAGGATGCCGATGGGTCGGTCGCGTACCTCCCAGCCGTGGCAGTACGCTCGCCCAGCTCTCGAAGACCACAGGGATCTCGGTCAGCACGCTGTCGCGTCTGGAGTCCGGCCAACGTCGACCCACCCTGGAGCTCCTGCTCCCACTCGCCCGGGCGCACCAGGTCCAGCTGGACGAGCTCGTCGGCGCGCCGACGACAGGTGACCCGCGGATCCAGCCGCGGCCGATCAGGCGCCACGGCATGACGTTCATCCCGCTGACCCGTCGGCCCGGCGGGCTCCGGGCCTACAAGCAGGTCATCCCTTCGAACTGGCCGTCGGGCGAACCCGAACGGCTGGTCCACGAGGGGTACGAGTGGCTCTACGTCCTCTCGGGCAGGCTGCGCCTGCTGCTCGGTGAGCACGACGTGATCCTCACGGCGGGGGAGGTCGCGGAGTTCGATACCCGCGTCCCGCACCGGTTCGGCAACCCCGGGCCCGGGACGGCCGAGGTGCTCAGCCTGTTCGGTCCCCAGGGTGAGCGCCTGCACGTGTGTGCCGGACCGTCCAAGAAGTGACGGGTCGGGCTCGGCCTGGCCTCGCCGACGCCGACGCCGGTGGCGGTGGCGGCTGGGAGGCTGCGGCCATGACACGCAGCACCGAGGAACCGGACCGGGTTCCCCTACCGGCCGACGCGGCGACGGCGCACCGCGAGTTCACCGTCGACGGCCGGACCCGGAAGGTCTCCGGCAGCCGCGCGTTCGTGGCGGCCACTGCGATCGAGGCGGCCGTCCCGAAGGTCACGTTCGAGCAGGCCCTGAGCCTCGTGGCGCTCGTCCTGCGGTACGACGGCGGACCCGTCCCCGCGAAGGGAAGGAAGGCGCCGTTCGGCCCGAGGACGGCGAACGCGCTGCACAGATTGGGTCTGGCCGAGAAGGTGGGGTCGTCGCAGATCACCCCCAATGTGGAGATCGGCGCCACGGAGGACCTGCGGGACGGGGGCAGCGCCCCACTGCGGTACTCGGTGCACTCACGGACGGTCGGCGCCCGGGAGAAGTCCGCCTGGCACCTGCTCGTCACCGACAGCGGGCGGGCGCTGGTCGAGGAGCA
This sequence comes from Actinomycetales bacterium, assembly GCA_016649925.1. Lineage (GTDB taxonomy): Bacteria > Actinomycetota > Actinomycetes > Actinomycetales > Beutenbergiaceae > JAENWO01. Next base: position 1,387 of record JAENWO010000282.1, on the reverse strand, counting down.
CCTGCCGCGGTAGCTAGCTGCACCTCCTCGAGCGCGACGGTCAGGTCCGGCGCCTGACCCGGACCGCGAACCGCTCCATGGCGTCGAGGATCTCGTCCGCCTGCCAGGCCCTGTTCCGGCGCCCGTTGCCGATCTGGGACAACACTCCGTCCTCCACCAGCCGATCGATCGCTAGCTGCGCGTTCGCGCCGGTCACCCCAAGTCGGTCTGCGGCGAACCTCGCATCCACGACCGGGCGCGTGGTAAGCAGATCCGCGAGCCGCCAGGCCGACGCGTCCCGGCGCGCACTGATCTTCTCCTCCCATGACGCACGAGCCGTCCTGATCTCTTCGATCATCTGCCTCGAGTTCGCGAGTGCCGGAAACACGGACTCGCCGACCTCGATGATGATCGACACCGGATCGCCGTCCCGGTAGGCCGCAAGCGCCGCGAAGTAGCTATCTGTGTCCGCCAGGAGGCCCGCCGAGAGAGGCACGATCGACCGTGTCGCGAGACCACCGTGGCGGATCATCGCGTGGAGCAATGCGCGTCCGGTACGTCCGTTCCCGTCGGTGAAGGGGTGGATGTTCTCGAACTGGGCGTGCGTGATCGCGGCCTGCGCGAGCACGGGGACGTCATCGCGCCGAATGAAGTCCGTCAGGTCGGCCAAGGCTGCCGGTACACGCTCATGTCGTGGAGCGACGTAATCGGCGCCGTGCGGTCCGCGCGAGGACCCGCCGATCCAGACGGGCTCCTGCCGCAGCATCCCGGCGTGTGCATCTGTCCGGTGCCTCGTCAAGACCTCGTGCATGCGCAGGATGGCGCCGGAACTGAGGTCCTCAGCGAGCTCGAGGGCCGCCGTCATGGCCGTGACGTTGCCGACGATTGCCTCAGCATTGGCGCGCCCGGTGCGGCCCAGCTCCGCCAGGGCGATCGCCTTCGGTGAGGACGTGAGGTCTTCGATCTGGGACGAGCTCGCGGCCTCGGTGCGCAGCAGGAGTGCGGCGAACGACGTCGTCGATCCGAGGCTCTCGCCGTCGAACCTCGCGATCTCCGAGCTCGCCTCCTCGATCAGCGCAACCGCCCGAGCGGGAAGGTCGACGCTGGCGTCGGCGATAACGGAGGGGATCGAGGCGTGGTACGGGCCGGTGAAGGCTGTCCGCGCGCGTCGCGGTCCGTAGCCCGTGTCCGTGGATTCCCAGTCGACGAGCTCGGATTCGAATCGCGGCCACTTGCGGTGCGATTCCGATGTCATGGGCTCACGTTAGCATTGGGTAGTACATCATCCAATGGTATGCATCCTCGTTGGCATCGGATGCGATCGTGGTCGACGGGTGGCTGGCGAGGCTCCGGACTTCAGGTGACAATCCCCATCAGCGACTCGCAGGCTGCAGCCATGCTGGTGCGG
>JAENWO010000111.1 GCA_016649925.1 Actinomycetales bacterium | reverse complement strand
TGGCGCACGCGCCGTCGCCGCTCCACAGGTCGGAAACGTCCAGCAGCAGTCCCTGGCTCGCGTAGTCGCGGGCCACGGAGCCCGCGTACCAGGTGAGCACGTCGGGCGGGTTGTTGGACGTGAGATAGGTGGACAGCTGCGCGCGGAACTGCTCGATCGCCACCGTGTTGAGTGTCGTCTCCGGACCGTCGAACGCCGCGACCACGGCCTCGAGCGCGGCCCTGGGATCCGGATCGGAGAGCGAAGACTGCAGGGTCAGCGTGGTGGACGTCGCCGAGGCGGTCGAACCGCCACCGCCCGAGGTGCCCACGCAGCCGGCGAGAACGCCGCCGGCGCCGAGCGCCCCGGCGCCCAGCAAGAACCCGCGCCGGGTGATCTGTGGTGTGCTCATCTCATCCTCCTTGCGCCGTCGTTGGCGCTATCAGGTGGCGTCGGACCGGACGGTCACGGCGCTCGTCGATGTGTGCCGGTGCCCGGACGGCGAAGAGGGCGTTGCACTCACGCTGCAGCTCGATGTCCGCCCACATGGGGTGGTGTGGCGCGGCGTTGGAGCAGACGATGCTGCCCCAGGCCCCGACCCGGCGCGACTCGGCCATCGCGCGTCGGCAGAGCTGCGCTCCCACGGGGCCCTCCTCGAACGTCGACTCGAGCGGGGTGTAGCCGATCCACCCTTCGCCGAGGACCAGGGGGACCCCGTGCTCGGCCGCCCAGTCGGCGGCGACGTCGAGCCAGAGGCACAGCTTGAGCTCCATCGCGATCCGGTGCTCGCCGTAGTGCTCGTAGAGCCAGCGGTCGAAGGCCTGCGTGTCGACCCAGTCGTGCACGTAGATCTCCGGCTTGCAGATGATCATCGCGTCGAGCCGCCATCGGTGCTCCGGGGGAAGGGTCCAGTCCGTCAGGTCCGGGGCGTCGGGGAGCAGCAGGTCGCGGCGTGCCTTCTCCTGGCCGAACTCCTCGACCGGTCCCCTCATCCCGTAGGCCGCGATGAGTTCGTCGAGGACGCCGTAGACGTAGGGGTGGACGACGAGCACGTCGACGTTCTCCGGGATGCCCCGCATCGAGGCGACCGGGACGCCGGCGTAGTTGACGGTGACCGGGACGTCGGGGTGGCGCTCGTGGAACACGTCGATGCCGCGCTCCAGGCGGGGCCGCAGGGCGAGCACCGCGGCATCGCGGTCGAGTGGAAGCCCCTCGGTGAGGTGTCCCACCTGGACCTCGTTGTGCAGCTCCACGAAGGCGATCCGGTCCGCGAGGTCCTCCGCCTCGAGGAGGTCCACCAGGTCCGCGTGCGCTCGGGCGAGGGCCTCCGCCCGGTCCTCGGGTGCGACGGCGGCCAGCGCCCGGTACCAGTCCGATCCGGCTGCGAACGCAGGGCTCTGCTGGTACTCCCAGGACGAGGTGATGACGTAGCAGTCGTAACGCTTCGCCGCTCGGAACAGTTCCAGCAGGTGCTCGCGGGCATCGATTGTGGTCTCGGCCGCGACGTCGTACCAGCGGACGCGCTGCGCGTACGCCCCGCCCAGTGGACCGAGCCGTAACGCCCGCGTGTCCAGGCCGGAACCGAAGAGCAGGAACGGCATGGCGCAGATGCGGATCGTGTTGTAGCCGCGGTCAACAGCCTGGGCGAACGCCACGTCGAGGTCGGCGAACGGTTCACCCGGTCCCGTGCGGACGTACCAGGAGAAGTCCCACAGCGTGATCGTGAGCCGCTCGGGCAGACCCTCGCGGGCCGGGACCCCTCGGTAGGTCATGTCGGGCTCCCTTCGCGCAGCTCGGTCAGGAGGTCGAGAGCATCGGCGTGGTCCGGGACCTGCATCAGCAGGGCCTCGAGCCCGGCCGTCGCGGCCCCGTGGTCCCCTCGGAGGAGCTCGAGCTGGGCCCGCAGGAACCGGGCCCGATCGCGTTGCAGCTCCAGCGGGTCCGGGCGCAAGAGCAGCAGCTGGGGCAGGGAGGTGGCGAAGTAGCCGATCCCGGCGCGGCTCGCCTCGAGCTCGTCGACGAACGCGGCGAGGTCCTCCATGAGTGCCGACGCCTCGGGGTCCCGGCCCAGCCGGCGCAGCGCGAGGACACAGTGGTAGCTCGTCTCGCTGTGCCGCTGGGCGCTCATCGACCGGAAGTCGCCCACCTGGGTTGCGGCCAAGGACCAGGCGCGCTCGGCTTCGTCGCTGCGGCCGGCGGAAGAGGCGATGTCCCCACGGAGGAGGTGCAGCCGGGCCATGGTGGCCAGTGGGTGCCGGGCCTCGCCGAGCGACTTGGGGGAGTCCAGGGCCTCCTCGACGAGTTCGGCGGCACGCTCGACGTCGCGCCCGGAGAGGGCCTGGCCGGCCAGGGTCAGGCAGGCCCGCTCCCAGACGCGCAGGACCTCACCCTCACCGCCCTCCCACGGCTGGAAGTGGCGCGAGAGCAGGAACCGGTGCGCCTCCTCGGCTCGGTGGTTGCTCACCAGGAGGTGAGCGAGCTCGACGCTCAGGTCGTCCCGCGAGCCGACGAGGTCGCGGACGGACTCGAGGGAGCGCAGCCGATCGTCGGGAGCCACCCTGCGACGGCGGTCCAGCTGGTCGCTCTCGAACACGAGCCGGGCGTCGTCGGGCGCCACATCCAGGGCATGGTCGTACGCCTCGCGCGCGGCATCCGCGTCCTGGCTGTCGTTGAACGAGGCCAGGCCCAGGTTGCGCCAGACGACGGCGTCACCCGGGTCGAGCGCGGCGCTCTCGCGCCACATCCTGATCGCGTCCTGGTGGCGCCCCTCGGCGTAGAGCCAGTGGCCGAGGAGCGCGCGGGAGGTGGGGTCCTCGGGATGCCTCGTGGACGTGTCCGTGAGCATCTCGGCGTCGGTGAGCCGGCCGGGGAAACACCACGACCGGTCGGCCGTGCGAGCCCCCTCGAGGGCCTCCCGCTCGGCCTCGGTGTCCCCGAGCCGGGCGTGCAGGGCCGCTCGGTGCAGCTCGAGGAGGGGCCCGGCAGCGGTCTGGCCGAGGGCGCGGGTGCTCTCGCGCTCGACGGCGGTGGACAGCACCCGGAGCGCCGCACCGACCTCGCCGATCCCTGCGTACTCGAGCGCGACGTCGAGGCAGGTCTGGGCGTCGCACGTCAGCGGCTCGCCGGCGAGGTCGCGTGACCACCAGTGCAGGGGGTCGAGCTCGCGGACACCGGCCAGCAGCCGCTCCGCCTCGGCGGCCCGTCCCGTGCGGCGCAGCAGCAGGGCTCGCAGCGTACGGGCCTGCAGGTGCTCCGGCTCGGTCCGGAGCACGTCCGTCAGCCGATGCAGGGCCTCGGGGTCGCGTGCCCGGGAGGCGTCGATCCGGGCCATCTGGTAGCCGGCCGGCGCACGCCACAGCCGGCTCCACGAGGCGCGCCCGAACGCGTCGTACGCGTCGTCGTGGCGGCCGGTCCCCTCGAGCACGAGACCCAGGTGGTACAGCGCTGTGGTGTCCTGGGCGGTCGGGTGGTAGCGGGTGAGGCGCCCGACTGCCTGCCGCAGGTGCTGCTCCGCCTCGGTGGTCCGGCCCTGGCGCAAGCGCCGGATGCCCAGCGACGTGTGGGCGCGGGAGTGGCCGGGGTCCCGGCGCACGGCCTCCTCCCAGTACGGCTCGGGCGACCGGGTCGCGTGCCGGTACTGCTCGAGGTGGTCGCCGATCCCGACGAGCTCCTCGACGCTGGTGACGTCCTGGGGGGCGGGTGGCTCGGCGGCCGGCTCCGGGTCCTCCTCGGGCGCGTGCACGGGCTCGCTCGTGTACTCCACGAGCACGTTGCCCGCGTGCCGCACACGTACCGTCAGGCCGGACGTCTTGACGCCGTCGGGCAGGGAGGTCTCCCAGACCAGCGGGCTGCCCGGGTCGACGGCGGCCGCGTGCTCCGCGAAGATGTCACCGAATGCGTCGAGGAGCTCCACCACGGTGCCTGCGCGGTCCTGGGTCGTCACCACGCCGACCCGGACCCGACGGCCGGTGACGGTGAGCCGGACCGCGGCCTGGGACGTCGCCCGGTCCGCCGGACCGATCCGCAGCAGCGGGTACCAGAGCTCGCTGAACACCTTCGTCTCCCCTGGCGCGATGAACGAGAAGTCCGGCTGGTTGTCGGCGAACACCCCGGCCATCAGCTCGACGTACGCGGAGTCGTCGTCGGCGAGGTTGCGTCCCCAGGCACGACCGAAGTCCGAGTCTCCCCACGTCCACATCTTCTTGCCGACGGCGAGCTGACGGTCGGCGACGTGCACGAAGCCGACGTCGGACGCGTGGTCGTACCCGCCGAAGAAGTCCTGGTCGCTGTGCAGGACCATGTACGACGTCGGGACCGGGATGTTCCGGTACCAGTCGAGGCGGTCACCGGTGACGACGGTCCCGTCCGGCGACGTGAACCTCCGGTCGCGGCGGGCCGGGTAGTCGATGTCGTAGTACGGCCGGTCCGCGGCCGGGAACGTGCAGATGGCCCGCTTCGCGTGGTCGGCCACCATCTGTACGTCCTCGGGGAAGAACGACTGGTAGTCGGCACCGGCGCGAGCGGCCACGTTCGCCCACCACAGGAACGTCTGTGTTGTCTCGGACCGGTTGTAGAGGCGGACCCGCAGCTCGATGGTGGACCGACCCGGGCTGAGCCGGACGCCGTGCATGCCTTTCATCCGCTGGAACGGGTCGTGGTCGGAGCACCATACGGTGACCGAGCCGTCGCTCTCCTCCTCGATCTCGACGTCGGTGGGCAGGAAGGTGGCGGGACGGTGATGCTGCGGCCAGTTCAGCTCGATGCCGCCCGCGATCCACGGACCGGCGAGCCCGACGAGGGCAGGCTTGATGACCGGGTTCCGGTAGAACACCTCGGACCCGGTGCTGCGCTCGACGGCGATGTGGATCCGGCCACCGAGCTCAGGGAGCACCATCAGGCGGATCCAGGCGTTCTCCAGGTGCACAGCGTCCCAGGCCCGCACCACCGGCTCGGCAGCGATCCGGTCGTGGAACGGCAGGGGGTAGACCCGGCCGGACGAGCCCTGGTAGACGCGGGCGTCCAGGTAGGCCGGGAACCGTGAGGGCTCGAGCGGGAGGTAGCTGCGCATCTCGACGGGCTCGCGCCATGCCACCACCTCCCGGTCCCGGGCGTGCGCGGGACGGGCGGGGAGCTCGAGCAGCGGCTCGTCGGTGAGCATGCTCCGACGGTAGGCAGTCCCGGGCGGTGCGCGGAATGGCTGAATGGACGACGTTCCTGGACGATTCGATGAAATGATGTCCGGGTGGACGAACTCACCCGGGACGGCTTTCCCGGCCAGCGGATGCGGGTTCTTCCTGCACCGCTGGTCCGTCAGGCGCTCGCGTCCGGAGTGACCTCGCGGCTCCTGGTCACCGATGCAGGACAGTTCCCGCACGCGGCGAACCATGGGCGGTCCCGGCCACGCGGCGCTGAGCAGGCGGTGGTCATCGTCTGCACGGAGGGTCGGGGCTGGTGCGAGGTGGACGGCGGCATGCAGTCGGTGGGCGCGGGCCAGGCCCTCGTCCTCCCGCCCGGCGTGGCCCATCGCTACCGTGCCGACCGCCGCGACCCCTGGACCCTCTGGTGGCTGCACGCGACGGGTGCCGACCTGCGGTACCTCCTGGAACCGATCACGGGTCCGAATCGGCAGCGGGTGATCGACCTGAACGATCCCGCGCGGGCTGTGCATGCCATGGAGCGAGTGGTGCAGGCGATGGAGCGGGACGAGGCGTGGCCCTCGCTGATGGTGGCCTCCGGGGCCGCGTGGAACTCGCTCGCGCAGCTGGGCGCCGACCGGATCGCCGGCCCGCTGGACGACGCCGGACCGGTGCAGCGGGCGCGCGAGTACCTCCTTGAGCACTTCGCCGAGCGAGTGAGCGTGCCGGAGATGGCCGACCTCGTCGGGCTGAGCGCGTCCCACTTCGCTGCGGTGTTCCGCCTCGCCACCGGTGGCGGTGTGCTCGAGTACGTCAAGCGGATCCGGATGGCCCGGGCCCGGGTGCTCCTGGTGACGACGAGCCGATCGGTCGAGGAGATCGCCCACGCCGTCGGGTACTCGGACGCCTTCTACTTCTCCCGGCAGTTCCGCCGCGTCAGCGGGGCGAGCCCGTCACAGTTCCGGCGCCAGTCCCGGGCCGAGCACGTGCACTGATTCCGCCCGAGCGCCTACGCCGATCAGGCGAGCGCCTACGCCGATCAGGCGAGCGCCTACGCCGATCAGGCGAGCGCGGGCGCTGATCGGGGAGCCCGCGAACCACTCCGGCCTGAGAACGGTCCTGCACACCAGCCACGGTCAACAACCCGAGAGACCGACATCGGCCGATCCAGGCTCAGAACGCGCGCACCACGAGGTACACCACGTAGCAGCCGAGTGCCGCGTAGGCGAAGGCGTTCGTCACGCGGCGCTGGGTGCGCAGGGTCCAGGTGAGCGCCGCTCCGGCGATCAGCAGCCAGCTCACCGGCCCCGCCCAGCGCAGCACCACGGGCCTGAACCCCGAACCGGTGACGTCGCTCGGGACGACCACGGCGAACAGGATGCCGAACGCGGCGGTGAGCACCGTCAGCACGATCCCGGCCACGGTGCGGTGCCGTGCGAGGAAGCGGGCCGTGGGTGTGGACGGACGCCGTCCGCTCTCCGCGTCCTGAGTTCGGGTGCCGGCCGCCGGGCCGTCGTCCTCGGCGATGTGTTCGAGGGGGCCCTCGTCCTCCTCGGCGATGTGTTCGAGGGGGCCCTCGTCCTCCTCGGCGGACGAAGGGTCCTGTGCATCCTGCATGGCTCCACGATAGGACCCGGGCGAAACCTGCCCGGTCCACACCAGCCAGTAGACTCGCGGGCATGTCCACCATCAGTTCCGACGAGGTCGCGCGCCTTGCCGCCCTTGCCCGGATCGACCTCACGCAGGCCGAGACCGAGCGGCTGGCCGGCGAGCTCGACGTGATCGTGCACGCCGTCGCCAAGGTGAGCGAGATCGCCGGCGACGACGTCCCCGCGACGAGCCACCCGATCCCGCTGACGAACGTCTTCCGTGAGGACGTCATCCTCGAGACGCTGCCCGTGGCGGAGATCCTCGCCCAGGCGCCGGCCTCCCAGGACGGTCGCTTCCTCGTCCCGCAGATCCTGGAGGAGGAGGCGTGAGCGACCTGATCCGCCTGAGCGCGGCGGACCTGGCGGAACGTCTGGGCGCCGGTGACGTGAGCAGCGTCGAGGCCACCCGCGCCCACCTGGACCGGATCGCCGCCGTCGACACCGACGTGCACGCGTTCCTGCACACGAACACCGACGAGGCGCTCGCCGCCGCGGCGGACGTCGATGCGCGCCGCGCTGCCGGTGAGGAGCTGCACCCGCTCGCGGGCGTGCCGATCGCCGTCAAGGACGTCGTCGTGACGAAGAACCAGGTGACCACGGCCGGCTCGCGGATGCTCGAGCACTGGGTGCCGCCGTACGACGCCACGCTCGTCGAGCGCCTGCGCGCGGCGGGGATGCCCATCCTCGGCAAGACGAACATGGACGAGTTCGCGATGGGCTCCTCCACCGAGCACTCCGCGTTCGGGCCCACCCGCAACCCG
>JAENWO010000453.1 GCA_016649925.1 Actinomycetales bacterium | reverse complement strand
CGTGAGTGTTCGGGTCACTCCGATTCCCGGCTGGTCCACCCGCGCCGCCGCCGAGGCGCGCGCCGGACCGGTCGGTCGGGAGTGAGCGCCGGACCGGTCGGTCGGGAGTGAGCGCCGGGAGCAGGGTGCCGCGAGATCAGGCGACGGTGCCGACGAGCGCCGAGACCACGATGGCGACGATCACCGCGTTGAACGCGAACGCGAGCAGACTGTGACCGATGACGATGCGGCGCATCCTCAACGTCACCACGGACACGTCGGAGGCGCTGAAGGTGGTGCTCACCGAGGTGGCGAAGTACAGGAAGTCGGTGATCGAGGTCGGCTGGGCACCGGGGAATGCCAGCCCGTGCTCGGTGGCCTGGGCGCGGGCATGGTGGCGACACCGAGCGCCACGAGCGACACCTGGGCGGACCACGACGGCCCCTGCCCGCCGGTGAGCATCGTGCGCATTCCGGGCAGCCGCAGCCCTCTGCGGATCCACTTTGGTTGCTATCGCGTGCACCCGTGTGGGCAGCGAACCGGAACGCCGCCGAGGGCCCGGCTGAGAGAATGGCAACGTGAGCGAACAGGACACGTTGTCGGTGCTCCTGACGCCCCGTCGGGAGCGGGAGTCGCTCGTCCATCTCGAACACCTGCCCGCCCGTGCCGGTGAGCACGGCACGTGGCCGGACTGGGCGGACCCCGAGCTCGTCAGCGCCTACCGGATGCGTGGCGTCGAGGACCCGTGGCGACACCAGGTCGAGGCCGCGGAGGCGGCGTGGGCGGGCGAACACGTCGTGCTGGCCACGTCCACCGGCTCCGGCAAGTCGCTGGCCGGCTGGCTCCCCGCCATCTCGGCGATCCGTGCGCCGTCGACCGGGACCCGCATCTCCACCCTCACCCGGCGTCCCACGGTCCTGTATCTCAGCCCGACGAAGGCGCTCGCCGCCGACCAGCTGCACGGATTGACCGAGCTCCTGCGCACCTCGTCGATCCGCGACGTGCGCGCGACCACCTGCGACGGCGACACCCCGCAGAACGAGCGCGACTGGGCCCGCGACCACGCGGACATCGTCCTGACGAACCCGGACTTCCTGCACTTCTCGATGCTCAGCGGGCACCGTCGCTGGCAGCGGCTGCTGCGCGGTCTGCGGTTCGTGATCATCGACGAGTGTCACGCCTACCGCGGCGTGCTCGGCGCGCACGTCTCGCTCGTGCTGCGCCGGCTGTTCCGCCTGGCCGAGCACTACGGCGCCACGCCGACGGCGATCCTCGCCTCCGCGACGACCGGTGAGCCCGAGGTGACCGCGGCGCGGCTGCTGGGCGTCGACCCAGGGCGCGTCCACGCCGTCGTCCATGACACGGCGCCGGCCGGGCGGCGCACGATCGCGCTGTGGCAGCCGCCGCTCCTGGACGCCGACGAGGGCCAGGACGGCGACTACGTCGAGGAGGACGAACCGACGGGCGTCCCGGTGGGTGCGCCGGCGGACGGCCCGCGTCGCTCGGCGCTGGCCGAGACGGCCGAGCTGCTCACGGACCTGGTGCGGGCCCGACGGCGGACCCTCGCCTTCGTGAGGTCACGTCTCGGTGCGGAGGTGATCGCCGACCACGCCCGCGGTCGTCTCGGCGGAGGGTGGCGGGCCCCCGGTTCGGCCCCGGACCCCGACGACCTGTCCGATCGGGTCGCCGCGTACCGCGGTGGCTACCTGCCGGAGGAGCGTCGCGAGCTGGAGCGTGCCCTGCGCAGCGGCGACCTGCTCGCCCTGGCCACCACGAATGCCCTGGAGCTCGGCGTGGACATCGCCGGACTGGACGCGGTGCTCATCGCCGGATGGCCCGGGACCCGCGTGTCGCTGTGGCAACAGGTCGGCCGGGCGGGCCGTGCCGGCGCGGAGGGTCTCGCGGTTCTGGTCGCCAGCGACAACCCGCTCGACGGCTACCTCGTGCACCACCCGGAGGCGATCTTCGGCGCCGGGGTAGAGGCCACCGCGTTCGACCCGACGAACCCGTACGTGCTCGCCCCGCACCTGTGCGCCGCGGCCGCCGAGCTGCCGCTGCGCGAGGAGGACCTGGCCCGCTTCGGCCTGCCCGATTCCACGCTCCTGGACGAACTGACGTCCCGTGGTCTGCTGCGCCACCGCTCGAACGGCTGGTATTGGAACTACTCCCGGCCGGAGCACCCGGCGAGCCTGACGGACCTGCGCGGCGGGAGCGACGCCCAGGTCCAGGTGGTCGAGGCCGGCACCGGCCGGGTCCTCGGCACCGTCGACGGCGGACGTGCGGACGAGACCGTTCACCAGGGGGCGATCTACGTGCACCAGGGCCGCACCTACCGGGTGGAGCAGTACGCGGATGACGTCGCCCTCGTCACCGAGCGAACCCTCGGCTACCGGACCCGCACTCGCAGCGACAAGCACATCCGCATCGTCTCGACCGAGAACGAGGCGCGTTGGGGTCCGGTGCGCTGGGGCTACGGCCACCTCGAGGTGACCTCACGCGTGAACGGGTACGTCCGCCGTCGGCTGCCCCGGATGGAGATCATCGCCTCCTACCCGCTCGAGATGCCCGAGCGGACCCTGCGCACGACCGGATGCTGGTGGCACGTCGACGCGGCCGTCCTCGCCGCGGAGGGCGTCGGCCCCGCGAACCTGTCCGGTGCCCTGCACGCGGCCGAACACGCCGCGATCGGG
>JAENWO010000239.1 GCA_016649925.1 Actinomycetales bacterium | reverse complement strand
GGTGACGCTCGGCGGCCCGGCCGTCTACGGCCAGTTGATGTTCAGCGCCCACATGCTGATGCACATGACGCTCGTCATGGTGCTGCCGATCCTCTTCGTGCTCGGCGCCCCGGTGACCCTGGCGATGCGTGCGCTGCCGGCGCGCGAGGACGGCTCCCGCGGGCCGCGCGAATGGCTCCTCGGCTTCGTGCACTCGCCGTGGGCGCGTCTCTTCGCGAACCCGTTGGTGGCGGCGGTCAACTTCGCCGGCTCGATGATCGTCTTCTACTACACGCCCCTGTTCTCCCTCGCGCTGACCACCCATCTCGGGCACATCCTGATGGTGGTGCACTTCACGCTCGCGGGTTACCTGTTCGCGAACGTGCTGATCGGCATCGACCCGGGTCCCACGCGGCCCGGCTACCCCTTGCGGCTGCTCCTGCTGTTCGCCACGATGGCGTTCCACGCGTTCTTCGGGATCGCGATCATCTCCAGCACCGCGCTGCTCGCCCCGGACTACTTCGGCGCCCTCGGGCTGCCGTGGGGGGTGGACGCGCTCGCCGATCAGGGGGCCGGTGGCGAGATCACGTGGGGGATCGGGGAGATCCCCACCCTCGGCCTGGCGATCGCGGTGGCCCTGGCGTGGTCGCGTGACGACGAGCGCACGGCCCGTCGTACCGACCGGGCCGCGGACCGCGACGACGACGCGGAGCTCAAGGCCTACAACGCGATGCTGGAGCGCATCTCCCGCGAGTAGGCGGCCGGTACGTCCGGGTCGCTCCGGGCGCAAACCACCAGGGCGGAGTCAGGACCCGAGGAATGATGCCACGCCGAGGCTTCCGGGGCGACGCCGCTGCGCCCACCGTGATAGGACCGAGGGGTGAGCAACGAACCTGCCAGCAACCAAGCGTCCGGCCCGGCCCTCCCCGCCACCGGGTTCCGTGACCTCGACGGCTACCTCGCGCTGCCCCGCGTGGGCGGGCTGGCGATGTCCGCCGACGGTCGTCGGCTCGTCGTCGGCGTCGCCGGGCTGAACCACGACTCGACGTCCTACGTCACGTCGCTGTGGGAGGTCGACCCCGCGGGGCAGGCCCCGGCGCGGCGGCTGACCCGCGGCGCCAAGGGTGAGAGCCAGGCGGCGTTCACCGCCCGGGGTGATCTCCTTTTCATCGCCGAGCGCGCCACGGCCCAGACCCCGGAGGACAAGGCCACGCCGGCGTTGTGGGTGCTGCCCGCCGACGGTGGTGAGGCGCGTCTGCTCGCCCAGCGCCCCGGCGGCATCGCCGGCGTGCTCACCGCCCGCGAGAGCGACCGGATCGTCGTCAGCGCGGCCGCCCTTCCCTCGGCCACCGACGCCGAGTCCGAGCAGCGCCTGCGTGACCTGCGCAAGGACACGAAGGTCGCGGCGATCCTGCACGCCGGCTATCCGGTGCGGTACTGGGACCACAACCTCGGCCCGGACGCACCCCGACTCTTCGCGGCCGAGGTGACCTCCGCCGTCGTCGCCTCCGCCCCGGACGAGGAGCCCGACGCCGAGGCGGCCCCGACCCCGGCGGGCGCCACCTCCACCGCGGACCTCGACACGCCCTTGAGCCTGCGCGACCTCACGCCCGACGCCGGGGCGGCCCTGGTCGAGACCGGCCAGGACCTCAGCGCGGACGGCTCCGTGCTGGTGACCTCCTGGCGCGTGCCGATGGCCAAGGGCGCTGTGCGCACGGTCCTCGCCACCGTCGACGTCGCGACGGGGGAGCGTCGCGTGATCGCCGACGCCGAGGACGCCGAGTTCGACGGTGGGCGGATCAGCCCCGACGGCAGCAAGGTCGCCTACCTGGCGGAGAGCATCTCCAGTCCGAGGCACGCGCCCCGGGTCACGCTCTGGGTGGCCGACGTCGACGGCGGGAACGCGCGCCGCCTCGCTGCCGACTGGGACCGGTGGCCGGGTTCGATCACCTGGCTCCCGGACAGCTCCGCCCTGCTCGTCCTCGCTGACGACGACGGCCGCTCACCGGTGTTCGGCGTCACCCTGGACGGCGAGGTGAGCCGGCTGACCACGGACGCCGCCTCATACACGAACGTCGTCGTGGCGCCGGACGGCGACGCCGCCTATGCCCTGCGCAGCTCCTACGAGTTCCCCAGCGAGGTGGTCCGCATCGATCTCTCGTCGGACGCCGACGGCAACCGCGTGACGGGACTTCGCGGCCCGGTGGAGCGGCCCGCGCTGCCCGGCCGTCTGCACGAGGTGGAGACCACCGCCGCCGACGGCGTGCGCGTCCGGTCCTGGCTGGCCCTGCCGGAGGGTGCGTCGGCGCAGAGCCCGGCGCCCGTGCTGCTGTGGATCCACGGCGGGCCGCTGAGCTCCTGGAACGCGTGGAGCTGGCGTTGGTGCCCGTGGCTGCTCGTCGCGCAGGGGTACGCGGTGCTGCTGCCGGACCCGGCGCTGAGCACCGGCTACGGCCAGGAGTTCATCCAGCGCGGGTGGGGTGCCTGGGGCGCGGCCCCGTTCACGGACCTGATGGCGGCCACGGACGCCGCGGTCGCGCTGCCCGAGATCGACGAGACGCGCACGGCGGCGATGGGCGGATCGTTCGGCGGGTACATGGCGAACTGGGTGGCCGGGCACACCGACCGGTTCAAGGCGATCGTCACCCACGCGAGCCTGTGGGCGCTCGAGGGCTTCGGCCCCACCACCGACGCCGCCTACTACTGGGGCCGGGAGATGACCCCGGAGATGTCGAGGGAGAACTCCCCGCACCTGTCGGTGGAGAACATCGTCACCCCGATGCTCGTCATCCACGGCGACAAGGACTACCGCGTCCCGATCGGCGAGGGCCTGCGCCTGTGGTACGAGCTGCTGTCCAAGTCCGGGCTACCGGCCGACTCCAGCGGCCGCACCCCCCACCGGTTCCTCTTCTTCCCGGACGAGAACCACTGGATCCTCAGCCCGCAGCACGCGAAGGTCTGGTACCAGGTGGTCCAGGGCTTCCTCGGTGAGCACGTGCTCGATGCCGGTGCGCCCGAGCTGCCCGAGTCGCTGGGCTGAGGTCGAGCGTGAGCGTCAGGGTGCCTCGAGGATCACGTCGGTGCCGCGAACCTGGAGGCGGACACCGCCGTCGACCACCTCCACGTCGGTGAGCTCCATCCCCGCAGGGAGCTCGTCCGCCGCGATCTCGGTGGCGCCCGGGGCCTCGAGGAGGGTGCCGGGGAGGGCGTCGGCTGACACCTCCACGCCGGCGAGCGAGAACGAGGTGAGGGTCAGGCCGATCGCGCGGGGGCGAGCCTCGGGGACGAGCGTGACCTCGATGGGCAGGTCGAGGAAGCTGGCGCCGGCGACGAGGTGACCGTCGCGCACGTCGATCGTGACGCCGTCGGGCAGGTCGGAGCTCTCCAGAGCGGCCCGCAGGGTCTCCACCGGAGCGGTCGCGGTCAGCTCGATCGTCCGCGTCGTGTAGGGCGCCTGCGTGCTCAGCCCGGTGGCGTGCACCACGACGTCGCTGACGGTGAGGGCGTTGTAGGTGGCGCCGTCGGCCGTGAGACGGACGTCCTGCAGCGTCCCGGCGATCAGCTGCGGCAGGAAGAGAAGCCCGCCGATCGTCACCTGCACGTCGCCGGAGACCTCGGGGAACGTCCCGCTCAGCTCCTGCTCGATGCGCGCCTCGGTCTGCGCCCGGGTGTACCGATCGAGGCCGTAAGCCACGCCGGCTCCCGCGAGCAGCAGGACGAGGAAGCCGACGAGGACCTTCGAGCCGCGCGACATGGGTCCCACGGTACGGGTCTAGACGGCTGAGCGCCGCACGTGCTCGGCGAGGAACTCCACGGTCCGCGGCCACGCCTGCGCCGAGGCCTCGGCGTGGTGGAACATCGGTGCCGGGTTGTCGAACGCGTGGCCGGCACCCTCGTACAGCTCGAACTCCACCCGGGCGTTCTCCCACGTCACGGCGTCGCGGACCCGCTCGACGGTCTCCAGCGGGAGGTAGGCGTCGGCCGTGCCGAAATGGTGCAGGCTCGGGGCCTTCACGCGCGGGGCGAGGTCCAGCAGATCGGGCAGGGCGGACCCGTAGTAGCTGACCAGCGCGTCCGGGGCGTCCTCCGCCGCCACGTTGAAAGCCAGTCCGCCTCCGAAGCAGAAGCCGACGATCCCGACGCCCCCGGTGGCCTCCGACGCGCCGCGCAGGTGGTCCAGTGCGGCCCTGGCGTCCGCGACCGCCGTGGTCCAGTCGATGCGGCCCATCAGGCTCATCGCGCGCTCGAGGACGTCCGGGGCGTTCTCGTCGATGCCGTGGCCGGGGATGCGCCAGTACAGCTCGGGCGCGAGGACGACGTAGCCCTCCTTCGCCAGGTCCGCGGCCCGTGCCTGGACGTACTCGCTGATCCCGAAGATCTCCTGCAGGAGCAGGATGCCGGGGCCGGTGCCCGACGGCGGGAGCCAGCGGTGCGCAGGCATGTCGCCGTCGGGAGTGGGCACGGTGATGACGTCGCTCATGAGAGCAGTCTGCCGCGCGGTACGCCGCGGCGCGAGCAGATCCGCCGTGGGGTTCCGCCCGGCATACTTCCGACCATGACGTCGACCCGCGACCTCGCCCTCCTGCGCGTGGTGGCGCAACGCCTCGTCGGCCCACGTCCCACGACCCCGCTCGACGCGGTCCGCTGGCTCGGTGCGACGCAGGCGCAGGACCTTCCGGGGGCCCTGATCTCGATCGCCCTGCGGGTCGACGGCGGGACGAGGACCGGCGTCGAGGACGCCCTGGACGCCGGCGAGGTGGTGCGTTCCTGGCCGATGCGCGGCACGCTGCACCTCGTCCCGGCGGCGGACCTGAGGTGGATGCTGGACCTCGCGGCACCTCGCATCGTCGCCGGGTTGGCGACGCGTCGGGCCCAGCTCGGGATCGACGACGCCGTGCTCACGCGGGCCCGGGAG